>CAZQXA010000024.1:0-13020 GCA_964597155.1 uncultured Dehalococcoidales bacterium | reverse complement strand
CATATTCACCTCGACCACGCCGGCGGGCTGGGCAAGCTGGCTGGGGTTTTCCCCAATGCCAGGATAGTGGTTAACCGGCAGGGGGCAAAGCATATTGTCGAGCCATCGCGGCTGATTGGGAGCACCCGGATGGCATTCGGCGATGACTTTGAGTCCACCTTTGGTCCCATTCTGCCGGTGCCCTCATCGCGCCTCCAGGTAGTTTCCGATGGGGAGCGGCTTGCGCTGGGCAGCCGCCAGCTGCTCATAATTTATACTCCCGGCCATGCCGCCCACCATATAGCCATCTTTGATACCAGGACTAAGGGGCTCTTTTGCGGCGAGGCGCTTGGCCTCATCTATGGCCCCGGCTATCCCCCCCTCCCCGCGGTGGCACCGCCCAGCTTTGATATGGAGCTGTATCTGAGTGATATGGCGAACCTAAAGGCGCTTGAGCCCAGGCTTCTCTTCTATTCTCACGGCACGGTTGCCCAGGAGCCGGAGGGGCTGATTACCGCAGTTATGGAGAACACCAGGTTGGTCGGCGATTTTGTTTTGCGTGATTTGAAGGCGGGAGAGAGCGAGGAGGCAATAATCAGGCGTGTTGGCGACTACCTTATAAAGCATTTCAACGCTCCCCTGGACGAATACGAGCTGGTGAGCAATGTCAGGGGGTATATACATTATTTTAAGAAGAAGGGGTTAATATAGGGTAGGGGTTTTTGTTCCCCCCTCCCCCAATGTCTTGCTTTCCCAGCCCGCCCGCCCATAGGGGTTTACCGCTTATTTCTCCTCCCCCCGATGTTTTTCTTCCCACACCACCCGCCCATTTAGGTTGAGCTTTTAAAATACCCCCACCCCGTTGTCTTTTTCCCCAAGCCCGCCCGCCCACCAAGGCTGGTGAGCAGAACCTCCGAGGGTGGGTCTGGGTGGGAAGAAGAACACAGGTTAAGAAAGGGGGAGGGTGGGAAGTAAGACCCGGAGAATCTCCCCAATGTCTTTCTTCCCATTCCCTTTAGCCCGGAATTCTAGTAGAATAGTCTTTGATGAAAGAGGGTTCAACCCCTATCCGCCGCCAGTACCTCAAAATCAAGCAAAAATATCCCCAGGCGATTGTTTTCTTCCGCCTGGGCGATTTCTATGAGACCTTTGATGAAGACGCCAAGCTCGCCTCAAGGGAGCTGGAGATTGTCCTGACCTCCAGGGAGATGGGCAAGGGGCAGCGGGTGCCGATGGCGGGTATTCCCTATCATGCCCTGGACAACTACCTGGCGCGGTTGATAAGTCGGGGCTATAAGGTGGCTATCTGCGAGCAGGTGACCAAGCCCGGCGAAACTAAAGGCTTGGTTCAGCGAGAGGTCGTCCGCCTGGTAACCCCGGGCACGGTGGTTGAGCCCAGCCTCCTTGATAGCAAGAGCAATAACTATCTGGCTAGCCTGGTCTGGGGTGAGGAGGACATAGGGCTGGCTTATGTTGACATAACCACCAGCGAGTTTGCCACCACCCAGCTTCCCCGCCACCGCCTTGTCCCCGAACTGGAGAGGCTAAAGCCCTCTGAGGTTATCACTGCTAGGGGCGCGGAGCTGCCCGATTTGGGTCCGGCGGCAACAACCCGCCTTGAAGACTACTGGTTTGAGCTTGAGATTGCCCGCCAGACCATTCTCGACCACTTTGGCGTAGCCACCCTCGATGGCTATGGCTGTTCTCACCTGCCCCTGGCGACAAGGGCCGCCGGGGCTATTATCCACTACCTTCAGGAAACGCAAAAAGGGGTTTTGGGGCAGCTGAACCGGCTCACCACCTACTCCACCGATTCTTTTATGGCGCTGGATGTGCAGACCCAGAGAAATTTGGAGCTTTTCTATGGCAGCCGCTCTGGGACTCTTGGCGGCTCGCTTTTGTCCATCATTGACCTGACCAGGACGGCGATGGGGGGCAGGTTGCTCCGGCGCTGGCTGGGACAGCCCCTGCTTGATATAAACGAGTTAAGTAAAAGGCAGGACGCCATTGAGTGGTTGGCCGCTAACACCCTGGCGCGCCGCCAGGCCATCTCCCTGCTGGGGGAGGTGGCTGACCTAGAGCGTCTGATTAACCGGGTGAGGGGCGGCATTGCCCTCCCCCGCGAGCTAATCGCCCTGCGCCGCAGCCTGGAGGTGGTGCCCAAGATTGGAGAGGTGCTTGAGGGGATAGACTGGCTTAAAGTAAAGCCCTGCCCCGAGGTGGTGGCCTTGATTTCTAAAGCTTTGGTGGAGCAGCCGGGCAGCCTTGAGGAGGGTGGGGTGATAAGGGGAGGCTTCTCTGAAGAGCTGGACAACATCCGCCAGTCATCTAAGAATGCCAAGCAGTACTTAGCTGACCTGGAGCGTAAAGAACGGCAAAAGACGGGCATAAAGTCGCTCAAGGTGGGCTTTAACAGGGTCTTCGGCTACTATATTGAGGTTTCCAAGCCCAACCTATCTCAGGTGCCCACGGACTATATCCGCAAGCAGACGCTGGTCGGGGGCGAGCGCTTCTTCACCCCGGAGCTTAAGGAATATGAATCTTTAATCTTAAATGCCCAGGATAGAATCGCCGAGCTTGAGGCTCAGCTCTTCCGCCAGGTGTGCCGCCAGGTGGGGGCAGAAGGCGAGCGCATCTCGGCATCAAGCCTGGCTTTAGCTGATATTGATGTTTTCTCCAGTCTGGCTGAGGTCGCCGTGCGCTATAGCTATGTCCGCCCCAGACTGACCACGGACAACACCATAGACATTTCCGAGGGGCGCCATGCCGTGGTGGAGCGGACTCTAGACGAAAGCAGCTTTGTCCCCAACGATACCTTTTTATCTAACGACGATGCCCAGCTTATCGTGCTCACCGGCCCCAATATGTCGGGCAAATCGACCTATTTGAGGCAGGTCGCCTTGATTGTGCTCCTGGCCCAGGTCGGCAGCTTTGTCCCCGCCGCCTCGGCCACCATCGGTATAGTTGACCGCATCTTCACCCGCATCGGTGCCCGGGAAGACCTGCCGGCGGGGCAGTCCACCTTCATGGTGGAGATGGTGGAGACGGCCAATATTCTAAATAACGCCACCCCCCGCTCCTTGATTATCCTCGATGAAATCGGGCGGGGCACCAGCACCTATGACGGGCTTTCCATCGCCCGCGCCGTCGCCGAGTATATCCATTCCTATCCCAGGCTGGGAGCCAAGACCCTCTTTGCCACCCACTACCACGAGCTGGTGGAGCTGGCCAATTTCCTGCCCCGGGTTAAGAACTTTAACGTTGCCGTCGCTGAGGATAGGGGAGAGGTTACCTTTCTCTATAAGATTGTCCCCGGCGGCGTTGACCGGAGCTACGGCATACATGTGGCTAAGTTAGCCGGGCTGCCCAAATCGGTGGTGCACCGCGCCAGTGAGGTCTTAGCCGAGCTGGAGGACGGCAGCCGCCAGGCTGCCGTCAAACGCCGTAAGAAGGCGGTTCCCCAGCAACTGCCTCTCTTGGGGCAGAGGTCGCCGCTTTTGGAAGAATTGGAGAAGCTGGACATTAACTCGTTGACCCCGCTGGAAGCCCTGAACAAACTCTATGAACTACAGAAGAAAGCCAAGGAAGGAGAACAGAGTTGAAGATTTTAGCTGTTTCTTTTAGTCCCCGGAAAAAGGGGAACACCGAGATTCTTTTGGGTGAAGCCCTCCAGGGAGCCAAGGCTGAGGGAGCCGAGGTGGAACTATATAGCGTTTCGGGCAAGACCATAGAGCCCTGCGATGGCTGTTGGGCCTGTATGAAGGAAGGACAGTGCCACATCGAGGACGATATGCAGGAGCTATACAAGAAGCTATTGGCCGCCGACGGCATCATCTTCGGCACGCCGGTATACTTCTACGCCATGACCGCCCAGGCCAAGGCGGTAATGGACCGCTCCATGCCGCTGGGTCACCCCGATAGAAATCTGGCCAACAAGGTGGGTGGCGTTATCGTTGTCGCTGGCAGCCTGGGACTAGTGGATGCGCTTAAGGACTGGTATTTCTATATTGTCACCCACCGCATGCTGCCGGCCAACTATGTCGCCGCTTACGGCGGGGCTAAGGGTGATGTCAACAAGCTGGAGAAGGGCAGGCAGGCGGCCTATGACTTGGGAAGGCAGATGGTGAAATTGGTGGAGAAGAAGTTTAAGTACCCGCCTGAGTTTATGAGCCCTCCCATCGCCTACGGGACGCATACTTTTTAGGTGAACAGGCAAGGGAGGGGTGAGGGATGAACATGGATGGTATAAGGAAACAAATACATGGGAGAGAAGAGGAACAGATTTTTAGGGAACATATCGTCGTCAGCGCGGTAATAAAGCATTTGAAAGAAAATGGCTGGAAGGTAAAGGAAGGCATTAGTGTTAAGGGAGGAAAGATAGATATTGGTGCGGAGAAACAGGGCAAAATCTTTCTGATAGAAGCTAAGGGTGAAGATAAAGGCGGGTATGGCTCTGCTGAAATGAATTTTCAGATGGGATTGGGGCAGTTGATGTCGCGAATGACGAGTAATGAGGCTGATTACGGTCTGGCAATTCCACTGACTAGTAACTATAAAAGAGCGTTGAGGAAATATCAAGGTAGCTTTGCTTTTGAGAAGCTTAGTGTTTATCTTCTTGTGGTAAGAGAAAACGGAACTTGTCGCGTTATTTTGCCGTCCGATGTTTTTAAGTTCTTAGCAGAGGTATAGGCAACCTCTGCTAACCCCATCCCCTATATTTTAGGTTCGAAAGGGCGTTAGCCCCTTAAAAACCTATAAATGCGGCTTGCAGAGAATCTCCTTGATTTTCAGCTCGAAGAAATTATGGGTGTTGGCCGGCCTCATCACCACGGCGGTATCGGCGCCACGGCTGCTACCGGCAATGGCAATAATATCCTCATCGGTGCGCACCAAGCCGGCATCGGCAGCCATCATGGCTATCTCGCAGACTACCTTTATCCCCTGCCCAAAGATACGCAGGGTATCGGCGATTACCTCTCCCAGAACGAACATGTTGTATTTGTTGCGCATGGCTCGGCTCAAGCCCCCCAGGGAGTGGGTGGTGGTGAGGACGGTGCCCCCTTTAGCCTCAACCATTTTACGGTTCTCCTGGCTGAATTCCTGGGTATCGGGCTGGCGCATGCCGGCAACGTGACTGACGGCGATGACCCTTGCCTTGTTGAAGACATCCACAGCTCTGACTGCGGTTTCACCGACGGTGGAGGCAACCACTATGGTCTTTATGCCCAGAGCCTCCGCCCGCTGCCTGGCGATACTGAGCGTCTCCTCGGTATTTCCGCTGCCCGGCTCTTCAAAGTAGACCGTTTTTAGTTCCATGGCTCTATATCTCCTGCTAAAAATTTATCGCTGGTTTTATATTATACTACATTGCCTGGCTATATGGAGTGTGCTATAGTTTAGCCATAGTGGCCGCCAAGATTAGGACCATTCCTGAGGGCACGGTTACCTCGCCTGAGGGTTTTTTGGCCGGTGCCACCAGCGCCGGGATAAATAAAAACGCCACCGATAAGCTGGACCTTGCCATCCTCTTTTCCGAGACTCCCTGCCTGGCGGCGGCTCTATTTACCGCCAACAGGCTAAAGGCAGCGCCGGTAATTTTGTCGGAGCAGAGGCTGAAAAAGGGGAGAGCAGAGGCGGTGGTGGTCAATAGCGGCTGCGCCAATGCCTTTACCGGCAAGCAAGGCTATGCCCAGGCTATCGAGATGGCGGAGCTAGCCGCCGAGGGCATCGGACTGGCGCCTGAGGGCGTTTTGGTGGCCAGTACCGGCGTCATCGGTGTGCCCCTGCCTATGGAGCGCATCAGGAGCAACATAGAGCGGATAATCCTTTCCCGCGATGGCGGTCATGCGCTGGCAAAAGCGATAATGACCACCGATACCCTGCCCAAGGAAACGGCGGTCAGGGTGAAGGCGGGGAATAGCCAGTTTACCATTGGCGGGGTGGCTAAGGGGTCGGGGATGATTCACCCCGACCTGGCAACCCTGCTCTGCTTTCTAACCACCGACGCCGCCCTGGATAAGGGCTTTCTCCGTAAAGCGCTTGCCAAAGCGGTGGAGGCATCTTTTAACATGATTTCTATTGACGGCGATACCAGCCCTAATGACATGGTGCTGCTCATGGCTAACGGGCTCGGGGGCAGCGTTTCAGCTGGCGCCTTTGAGCCGGCATTGGAGCAGGTCTGCATCTATCTGGCCAGAGCTATCGCCGCTGACGGCGAGGGGGCAACCAGGCTCATTGAGGTAACCGTGGGTGGTGCTGCCAGTATGCTTGAGGCCAGGAAAGCGGCCAGGACGGTGGTAAGCTCGCCCCTGGTCAAGGCGGCAGTCCACGGCGCCGACCCCAACTGGGGGCGGATCATGGCCGCGGTGGGGCGGAGTGGGGTGGAGGTCGCCGAAACCAGGCTTGACCTTTCTATCGGCAAAATCGCGGTAGTAAGGGCGGGCAGCCCCTTGCCCTTTGATAAACGGGCTTTAATCCAGCTTTTAAAGAAAAAAGAAGTATCAATGAGCTTGAACCTCAACCTCGGCTCCGGCAAAGCCACCGCCTGGGGTTGCGACCTCTCCGAGGAATATGTAACTATTAATAGTAAGTATATGACCTGATGACTAAATGGTTAAGAAATTGAGCAAGGTTATTGTGGTCAAGCTCGGTGGCGCCACCCTGGGCAGCCACGATACTGCCATTGAGGACATCGCGAGGCTCCAGCAGCAGGGTAAGCCGCTGGTGGTCGTCCACGGCGGCGGTAAGGTAATAACCAACTGGCTGGAAAAGCGGGGGATTGCCACCAGATTTATTAATGGCGAGCGGGTAACCGATGAAGCCACCCTTGAGGTGGTGGTGGCGGTGTTGATGGGGGTGGTCAACAAGGAGATTGTGGCCGATATCAACGCTCGGGGGGGGATGGCAATAGGCATTAGCGGCGTGGATGGCGCTTTTATTCAGGGCCGGATTAAGGACGTGGAGCTGGGTTATATTGGTGAGGTGGTTAAGGTAAACCTGGCGCCACTGGAGGCATTACTGAAATCAGGCTATATCCCGGTGGTGGCTCCGGTCAGCCTTAATGCGGCTAAGCCGGAGAAGGCGCCTAAGCTGCTCAATATCAACGCTGATGCCGTGGCTGGCGAGATTGCCGCCGCCATCGGTGCCGAGAGGCTTATCTTCTTGACCGATGTGGCTGGTATCAGCGACCGTTCAGGCAATCTGCTGCCTCGCCTTTCGCCCGATGAGGCTGAGGCTCTGCTGGCTTCGGGGGTGGCTTCAGGAGGGATGATTCCCAAGGTCAAGGCCTGCCTCAAGGCACTATCGGGCACAGCCAGTGCTTGCATCATAGATGGGCGAAAGCCACACGCCCTGCTTGATGAAATAGAAGGCAAGGGTGGTGGCACAACCATTAAGAAATGAATTGAAGGGGAGTATGGTAGAAGGGGCTTTAGCCCCCTCTCTAAAACCTCTTCCCCCTCTCCTTTGAAGGAGAGGGGGATTAAGGGGGTGAGGTAGATAAATAGCTGGCCGGAACTGGAGAAAAAATACTATATGAATGTCTTTGACCGTGTTCCCCTAACCATAGTCAGGGGGCAGGGGGCACGGGTCTGGGATGATAAGGGACGGGAATACCTGGACTTCTTTGCCGGCTTGGCCGTCGATAGCCTTGGTCATTGCCATCCGGTTCTAGTTGAAGCGGTTACGGAACAGGCGAAGACGCTCATTCAGACCTCGAATCTATACTACACTATCCCCCAGCTTCAACTGGCAGAATTGCTGGTAAAGAATAGTTGTCTGGATAGAGTTTTCTTCTGTAATAGTGGGGCTGAGGCTAATGAAGGCGCGGTAAAACTGGCCCGACGCTACGGGCAGCTCCACCTAAGTGGAGCTTTTGAGGTTATTACCACCTTTGATTCCTTTCATGGTCGTACCTTAGCTATGACAGCGGCTACAGGACAACTCAAGCTTCAGCAGCCATATATACCTTTGCCCACCGGCTTTATCAATGTTAAATTCAATGATATTGAGGCGATAAAGGCGGCGACGACGGATAAGACCTGTGCCGTGATGATTGAGCCGATACAGGGGGAGGGTGGGGTCAACATCCCTGATGATGGCTATCTGCCTGCCGTGCGCGATTGGTGTGACCAGAAGGGCATTCTGCTCATTCTGGACGAGATTCAGACCGGCGTTGGGCGGACGGGGACGCTCTTTGCCTATGAGCAATATGGCGTTGAACCTGATATAATGACGCTGGCTAAGGGTTTAGCCAGCGGTGTGCCCATTGGGGCAATTCTGGCCAAGGAGAGGGTGGCAGTTTTTGCTCCCGGGGAACACGGCTCTACCTTCGGCGGCAATCCTTTAGCCTGTGCCGCTGGCTATGTGACGCTAAAATTTATCATTGATAACGATATACCGGCTAAGGTAAAGGCAGTGGGACAGGAGCTTATCCAGGGGCTGGAAGGGATGAAGAAGAAGTTCCCCTTTATCACCGAGGTTCGGGGGCGGGGGCTATTGGTGGCGATGGAGTTTAATAGCGATATTGCTCAGCCGGTGGTGGTGGCTTGCCTGGAGCGGGGCTTGCTGATTAATAAACTAAAGCCCAACGCGGTGCGCTTTATCCCTCCTCTCATTATTGGAAAGAAAGAGGTTGGCGAAGCGCTGGGCATTCTGGATAAAGCGCTAGTTAGTATAGCCAAGTAAGGGAGGTGAGCCGTGGCAGATAAAGTGGTACTGGCTTATAGCGGCGGCTTGGATACCTCGGTAGCCATTAAGTGGCTGCAGGAGAAGCATCACCTGGAGGTCATTGCCTTCAGCGTTGATGTCGGTACCGAGCCTGACTTCCCGGCAATCCGGCAGAAGGCGCTCAAACTGGGCGCGGTGAAAGCGCTGGTCAGTGATGCCAGAAAGGCTTTTGTCGATGAGTTTGTTTTTCCAGCGCTTAAAGCCAATGCCGTTTATCAGGGAAGGTATCCCCTATCAACGGCTCTGGCCCGCCCGTTGATGGCTAAATTGCTGGTGGCTACCGCCATAAAGGAGGGGGCGAAAGCGGTCGCCCACGGCTGCACCGGCAAGGGCAACGACCAGGTGAGGTTTGATGTCAGTGTGGCCGGTCTGGCTCCCGAGCTTAAAATTCTAGCCCCGGCCCGTGACTGGGGTATGACTCGTGCCGAGACCATCAAATACGCCGAGCGTCATAGCATCCCCATTCCGATTACGGCGGAAAACCCCTACTCTATAGACCAGAACCTGTGGGGGCGGAGTATTGAGTGCGGGGTTATGGAAGACCCCTGGCTTGAGCCCCCCGACGACGCCTTTATCTGGGTAAAGCCGGTGGGGAAAACCCCCAATAAGCCGGACTATGTTGAGATTGATTTTGAAAAAGGGATACCGGTGGCATTGGCTGGGCGCAAGATGGATGGCATTGCCCTTATCCAGCGGCTGAACGACCTGGCCGGTAAACACGGGGTGGGCAAGATTGACCATATTGAGGACAGGGTGGTCGGCATAAAGTCGCGGGAGGTATACGAGACCCCCGCCGCCGTGGTATTGCTGGCGACGCATCAGGACCTGGAAGCGATGACCCTAGCCCGGGAGCAGCGGCGCTTCAAGCAGATGGTGTCTAGCGAGTATGCTGACCTTATCTATAACGGCCTCTGGTACACCTCGTTCCGGGAGGACCTGGACGCCTATGTTGAGTCCTCACAGCGCTTTGTTAGCGGTACGGTGAGGGTTAAGTTATTCAAGGGTAGCTGTCAGGTGGTGGGGCGAAAATCCCCTTACTCTTTATACCGCCATGAGCTGGCGACCTATGATAAGGGAGATGTCTTTGACCAGAGCGCCTCCCCCGGTTTCATTCACATCTGGGGACTGCCCGCCCGGACACAGGCAGAGGTGCAGGGCAGGAAGAAAAAGGGAGGCAGCCAATGAGCCATATAAGGGGTCGCTTTAAGAAGAAAGCCGATGAGCTGGTAAACGAATACACGGCTTCCATTCCCTTTGACTGGCGTCTCTACCCCTACGACATCGCCGGCAGCACCGCCCACGCCCGGATGATGGCCAAACAAAAGATAATTTCAGCTAAAGAAGCGGAGAAGATAATCAAGGGGCTAGCGTCTATCCAGAAAGAGATAGAGGGGGGCAAGTTCTCCTTCAAGGTGGAGTTGGAAGACATCCATATGAATATTGAATCCCGGCTGATAGAGAAGGTGGGTGAGGTGGGGGGCAAGCTCCACACCGCCCGCTCCCGCAACGACCAGGTAGCGCTGGATATGCGCCTCTTTGCCCGGGATGCCATCCTCAATACCATATCAGAGCTTAAAGAACTACAAGCAGCCCTTATCGGGCTGGCTGAAGCCAATAAAGGGGTAATCATCCCCGGGTACACCCACCTGCAGCCGGCGCAGCCGCTCCTGCTGGCTCACCACCTTCTAGCCTATTTTGAGATGCTCCAGCGCGATATTGCCCGATTTGGCGATTGCCTCGAGCGGACCGATGTCATGCCCCTGGGCAGCGGCGCCCTGGCGGGCGTTGCCTATAATATTGACCGCCAGTTTTTAGCTAAGGAGCTGGGTTTTGGGCAAATAAGCCCCAACAGCATGGATGCCGTCTCGGACAGGGACTTTGTCCTGGAGTATGAGGCGGCGGCCAGCCTTTCTATGATGCACCTCTCCCGGCTGGCTGAGGAGATTATTTTGTGGTCTAGCGCCGAGTTTGATTTTATCGAGCTTGACGAGGCTTATGCCACCGGCTCCAGCATTATGCCCCAGAAGAAGAACCCCGATGTCGCCGAGCTGGCGCGGGGCAAGACAGGCCGGGTCTACGGCAACCTCGTGGCTTTACTTACCACCATGAAGGCTCTCCCCCTGGCCTATAACCGGGACTTGCAGGAGGATAAAGAAGGCTTCTTTGACACCGTGGATAGCCTGCTCTCCACCCTGGAGGTATTCACCGGCATGGTCAAGAGCTTTAAGGTAAAGCCGGAAAACGCCCGGCGGGCGCTGGAAAGAGGTTATATTCTAGCCACCGACCTGGCTGACTATCTGGTCAGAAAGGGCGAAGCCTTCCGTACCGCCCATGAGGCGGTGGCTAAGCTGGTAAGCTACGCGGCCAAGAAGAATAAGCCTTTGCCTGAACTCAGCCTGGCTGAATACCAGAATTTCTCCCCGTTATTTGCCCAGGACGTCTACTCCGTTACCGCTGAGTCGTCTATTGCTAGCCGGGATGTCGTTGGCGGCACCGCTCCCCGACAGGTGGCGAAGGCGCTGGCTATCGCCAGGAAGACGCTCGGAGATTCCAAGAGTGGAAGATAAGCCCCGGGTAAAGCTAGCCCCGTCGATTCTCTCCGCCGATTTCGCCCGATTAGGCGAGCAGGTGGTTGAAGCCGCCGAGGCTGGTGCCGACTATATCCATGTTGATGTTATGGATGGGCAGTTTGTGCCCCAGATAACCATCGGCGCCCCGGTGGTGGCGGCGATTCGGAAGTGTACCTCCCTGCCCCTGGATGTCCACCTCATGACCCAAGCGCCGGAGAAGCAAATCGCTCAGTTTGCCGATGCCGGGGCTGATATTATCACCGTTCATGTTGAGACCTGCCCCCAGATAAAGAAAGTGGTTCAGGCAATTAAGGGGTTGGGGGTCAGGGCGGGGGCATCTCTTAAGCCGGAAACGCCCTTAAACTCACTTAGTGCCGTCTTGCCCTCCCTGGATTTAGTCCTGGTGATGACGGTGAGTCCCGGCTTTGGCGGGCAGCCCTTTATCGAGTCCACGCTGGGCAAGATAGCCGATTTAAGGGCTGAGCTGGACAGGGAAGGTCTGGCGGCGGAGCTTGAGGTGGATGGGGGCATCAACGCCCAGGTGGCGCCCAGGGTGGTGCGGGCGGGAGCCAGGGTGCTGGTGGCTGGGGCAGCCGTGTTTGCTTCGGGGCAAACAATAGCCGAAGCCCTGGAGAAGCTAAGGGCTAGCCTGTTTTAGCCAGTTTATGCTGGCTGCGCAGGCATCGGGTGCACAGGTTTAGCCGTTTGGGCTTACCATCAATAACCAGGGTAACCGGGTGAATATTGGGCACCCAGCGGCGGTTGGTATGGCGTTTAGAGTGGCTTATATTATGGCCAAACAGGGGCGATTTGCCACATAGGTCGCATTTCAATATTTTTCTCCTTTGACTAGAGGATAAATTTAGGGTAGAATTCCGTCCATAATATTAGCATAGCCAGGCGATTAAAGGCAAGGATGGTCTAGGATGGCGAAAGCTAGTTCTATTACCGGGCAGGACTTGAAGGAAATGATGGCTGCCGCTACTGCCTGGCTGGAGAAGAGCGCCGCCGATATTGATGCCCTGAATGTCTTCCCGGTGCCTGATGGAGATACCGGGACCAATATGCTGCTTACCATGCGTTCCACGGTGGAGGAAGCCTTTCGTGCCCCTAATAATAGCGCTTCGGGCGTAGCTCAAGCTATGGCTAAAGGGGCCTTGGTTGGGGCTCGGGGTAATAGCGGGGTAATCCTCTCGCAGATCTGGAGCGGTCTGGCTCAGGGTCTGGCGGATAAGGAATCGGTTAATGGCACCGAGCTGGCTGATGCCTTAGTCAAGGCATCGGAGGTGGCTTATAGGGGTTTGAGCAACCCCGTGGAGGGGACTATCCTTACCGTAGTTAGGGAGGCGGCATCAGCCGCCCAGGAGCATGCGGCTGCGGGTAGCCATGACGTGGTATCGGTTGTGGAAGCGGCCACCGATGCCGCCAAGGAGTCGGTGGCTAAAACCCCCACCCTGCTGCCGGTATTGATGGAGGCGGGGGTGGTGGATGCCGGCGGGCAAGGTCTGTATACCATTCTGGAGGGCTCTCTCCATTACCTTAAGGGCGAGATGGAGCAGTTGAAGCTGCGCCGTCCCTGGATGATAGCCAGTAGCGTGCCCCTCACGGCTAAAGTGCCCCGGATGGCCGCCGCCGAAGAAGTACCCTACGGCTATTGCACTAACTTTGTCATTCAGGGGCAGGGGCTTAGCCCGGATAAACTCCGGAAGAGGCTGGAAAAGAGGGGACAATCGGTGATTGTGGT
>CAZQXA010000023.1:0-13766 GCA_964597155.1 uncultured Dehalococcoidales bacterium | reverse complement strand
CAAACACCACACCGCCGATGACTACCCTTATGGCGGTGGCGCCGGCATGGTGCTCAAACCAGAGCCTATTTTTGAAGCCGTAGAGGCTATAGAAAGGGAGCCCGATGTGCCGGTTATTCTGCTCACTCCGCAGGGACGGCTCTTCTCGCAGCAGGTCGCCCAGGAGCTATCCCGATATAGTCACCTGATTCTTATCTGCGGTCACTATGAGGGGGTTGACGAGCGGGTAAGCCAGTATCTGGCTACCGATAAGCTCAGCATCGGCGATTATGTGCTCAGCGGCGGTGAGCTGGCAGCTATGGTGGTAATAGATGCCGTATTCAGGCTGGTGCCCGGGGTTCTCGGCTCCGAGGCTTCGCCGCTGGATGATTCCCATGTCAGCGGGCTGCTGGAGTACCCTCAATATACCCGACCGGCTAGCTATCGGGGGTGGTCAGTGCCCGAGGTCCTGCTCTCCGGAGACCACGCCCAGGTTGATAAATGGCGCCGCCAGCAGGCTATCCGGCGCACCTATGAGCAACGCCCCGAGCTTTTAGACAAAGCTTTGCTTAGCCCCGAGG
This sequence comes from uncultured Dehalococcoidales bacterium, assembly GCA_964597155.1. Classification (GTDB taxonomy): domain Bacteria; phylum Chloroflexota; class Dehalococcoidia; order Dehalococcoidales; family BS750m-G39; genus DUEC01. The sequence goes on along the minus strand of CAZQXA010000023.1, from coordinate 13,206 downwards.
AGAAACGTTTAGTAGAAAGATTGAGGCAATCTTAATATGGATGTTATTTCAATATTCAAGAAAGAACCAAATCCCAATATCCCCACCCTTGCCCCCGGGGACACAGTGAAGGTCAGCGCCAAGATTGCGGAACGGGGGCGGGAACGCACTCAGGTATTTCAGGGGGTAGTAATTAAGGTTCGCCGTGGCGCCGATGGCGGCAACTTCACCGTGAGACGGGTTACCCGCGGCATAGGCGTGGAGCATACTTTTCCCTTCTCCTCGCCACTGGTGGAAAAGGTGGAAGTGATGCGACACGGCAAGGTGCGCCGAGCCCGGCTCTTTTACATGCGCGGACTCAGTAGCAAGGCATCCCGGACCAAGGAAAAGCGGGAAAAAGAGTAGACTACCTCGTTGGAGTGCGGGATGAGGTATGCTGAGGTCAGTGTCAACTCGCCAGTAGCCCAGCGCCGGACATTCAGCTACGCTATACCCCCGGCTCTGGATATTGATGTCGGGCAGGCGGTCTGGGTGCCTTTTGGCGATAAGCTGCTACAGGGCATCGTCCTGGAGCTAAGCCCCCAGCCCTCGGTGGAGGAGACCAGGGAGATAGCCGGTGTCATTGAGCCCCGTCCCCTCCTCTCCCCAGCCCAGGTCTCGCTGGCCCAATGGATAAGCCAGCATTACCTTTCACCCCTTTTTGACGCCGTAGCCCTGATGCTGCCGCCAGGCTTTGAGCGCAGGATGGTTACTTTTATTAGCGCCGCCCCCACCCCCGATGATCTTAACCTCTCCGCCCTTAACGCTGAAGCGAGGCAGGTTCTTGAACTGGTTCAAGGGCAAGCCAAAGTAAACCTGAGGAAGCTGGAGAAAACTCTAGGCAAGAAAAAGGCACAAATTATTGTCTCCCAGCTGGTAAGCCAGGGGCTGGCGACAAAAAGCTATGAGCTGGAGAAGATTAAGGTAAAACCCAAAATAGTGCCTTCCATCAGCCTGGAGGTGCCAGCAATGGAAGCCCGGCAGGAAGCCGCTAGCTTAAATAAAAAGGGGGCAAAAAAACAGGCCGCCTTGCTTGACTTCCTGGCTCAAGCTACCGAGCCTATGCCCTGGGCGGAAGTAAGCAAAAACATCAATTGTAATAAGGCAGTAGCCGACGCCCTGGTTAAAAAGGGCGTCGCCCGCTGGGGGCAGCTCAAGGTAATCCGCGAGCCGATTTCCTACCGGGATATAACCCCTTCCCGGCCGCTGTCCCCCAACGCCGCCCAGAGTTCAGCCCTGGCGGCGATTTCCTCCAGCCTGGCTGAGGGCAAAGGGCAGGTCTTTCTCCTTCACGGGGTCACCGGCAGCGGCAAGACCGAGGTCTACCTTCAAGCCCTGGCCGAGGTGGTAAAGCGGGGCAAGAGGGGCATTGTCTTGGTCCCCGAGATTGCCCTCACCCCCCAGACTATAGAGCGCTTCGCCGCCCGCTTCCCCCACAGGGTGGCGGTGCTCCACTCCAAGCTGTCTCTGGGTGAACAGTTCGACGAGTGGCAGCGAATAAGAGATAGAGAATTTGACGTGGTCATCGGTCCCCGGAGCGCCATTTTTGCCCCCCAGCCCGACCTCGGTCTCATTGTTATTGATGAGGAGCACGAGTGGACATACAAGCAACATGAGAAATCCCCCCGCTATCACGCCCGCCAGGTGGCGATAAAGCTGGCTGGAGCCTGCGGAGCCACCGTCATTCTGGGCAGCGCCACCCCCGACGTGGAGAGCTTCTACCACGCCCAAAGGGGAGACTACCGGCTGCTCTCATTACCAGGGCGGGTTACCCCCCGCGACGGCTCGGCGTTGCCCCGGGTTGAGGTGGTAGACCTGAGGGAGGAGCTTAAAAGCGGGAACTGGAGCCTTTTCAGCCGCTCTCTGGCCGAGGCGATGAACCAGGCGGTAGCCAGGGGGGAGCAGGTAATCCTCTTTCTTAACCGGCGGGGAGCCGCTGCCTTCATCCAGTGCCGCAACTGCGGCTTTGTCCTCCGCTGCCAGCGCTGCCAGGTTCCCCTCACCTATCACCTGACTCTGGACCGGCTGGTCTGCCACCAGTGCAACTACCAGAGGCCAGTCCCCCAGAGCTGTCCCCGCTGCCAGAGACGCCGCATAAAATTCCTGGGCCCGGGCACCCAGAAGCTGGAGCAGGAGGTGGAGTACACCTTTCCCACCGCCCGCAGGCTGCGCTGGGACAGCGACGCCACCCGGGGTAAACACTCCCATGATGAAATCCTGACCAAGTTCCGCGCCCATCAGGCGGATGTTCTCATCGGCACGCAGATGATCGCGAAAGGGCTGGACCTGCCCCTGGTCACCCTGGTGGGGGTGGTCATTGCCGATACCGCTTTAAATTTGCCCGACTTCCGCGCCGGGGAAAGGACTTTTCAACTCCTCTCTCAGGTGGCGGGGAGAGCCGGGAGGGGCAGCCGCGGGGGTAAGGTTATCATCCAGACCTATGCCCCCGAGCACTATGCCATTCAGGCAGCATCAAGACACGACTACGCCTCATTCTATGAGCGGGAGATTGACTACCGCCGCCAGCTGCATAACCCGCCCTTCACCCGGCTGGCCTGCCTTACCTACAGCCACCCCAACGACGCCCTCTGCCAGCGGGAAGCGGAAAGAATGAGGCGGGTCTTGAGCCAGGAAATAGAATCACAGGGTATTGCCGACATCGAGCTTATTGGACCAGCCCCAGCCTTTATTCACCGACTGCGGGGGCGGTTCCGCTGGCAGCTTATACTCCGCGGCTTGAGGCTTTCCGCCTTTCTCTCGCCCCTACCCTTCCCCCCGGGCTGGACGGTGGACATTGACCCGCTGGGTCTGGTCTAGTAAACTATAACCCGACAAATGGGGGGTTTTTAGATGGCAGTTTTATCCATTCGCATTCTCCCCGACCCGATACTCCGACAGAAGTCAAAGCGGGTCAAAACCATTAATCGCTCCATCCAGAGGCTAATCGCCTCTATGCGCCAAACGCTGCACGCGGCTCCCGGGCGGGTGGGGCTGGCGGCCCCGCAGGTGGGCACCCTGTTACGGGTGATTGTTATTGGCCTGCCCGAAGAAGAGGATATAGTCCTGATTAACCCCGAGATAGTGCGCCGTAGCGGCCAGTGCCTTTTAACCGAGGGCTGCTTAAGCATCCCCGGCTACTTTGGGGAGGTCAAGCGCGCTGAAGTAGTTACCGCCAAGGGGCTGGACCCCAAGGGGAAAAAGATACGAATCAAGGCCAGCGAACTCTTAGCTCAAGTGCTGCAGCATGAGATAGACCACCTGAACGGGGTGCTCTATATAGACCACCTGGAAAAGCGGGACAATCTGCACCCAATTGAAGACGAGACTACCGAACTCTAAAAAAGAGGAAGGCTAATAACGACGACTGCCTAAAGTAACAGTAGGGGAAGTTTTGATAGTTAGCACCTCGGACTCAAAATAGAAAAGGTCATCAAATTTTTGGCCAGGAAAGGCTTTTATGGCGCCGATAATGAATTTCCGATTGATGTTGCGCTTGCCTTCCAGCACCCGGTAAACCTGGCTTACCGATATTTCCATAGCACCGGCTAGCTCAGACAAATTCTTGTAGCTCCTGGGGTATAGGTCAAAAACCCTTGTTTTTAGCAGCATGCTGCCTACCCTATCACCAGATTGCCAGCTGGCAATATTATAGTCCCAAGACTGCCTATTGTCAAGGGGTTATTAGCCTGAATTGATTAATTCTCCTCAAAAAGATATTGACATTTGCCATCTGGCGAATTATAATTTTACTATTATGGAAAGAGATAGAAGCAACGATTTAGGTGAAATACTCAGGCAGGGAAGAATTACAATGCGGCTGACCTTAAGCCAGCTCAGTGCTCTGTCGGGTGTATCCTCATCACACCTCGGTCGCATTGAAAGAGGAGAGCGTTTTCCTTCAGGCTCAATCCTGCGCCGAATCGCCGAACCCCTGGGCTTTGAGGAGAACGAGCTATTTACTCTAGCCGGCTACCTGTCCCCCACTCCCTCAGGCATAGCCGAGAGCCGTCCCCGCTACAGTGGTGGAGAACTGGACCCCTATGTGGCCAGGATGTTAGCCCAGGAACCCATTGACGTACAGCGCGCCGTTATCGGAATCCTCACTATCTTGAAGAGCATTGCCAAGAGCACAACTGAAGCCAGCGGTTAATCGCCCCTTGAAGCCAATGCTCAACCACTAATAATGAGCGATTAGCCCTATTTTAAAATCCCCTTGATAAGTAAGCCAACTGGTAGTATAGTGTAACTTTAGAGTATTATTGGGTAAAGAAGCCTTGAAGCTAATTATCGAGCCTGGAGCTTTATCACTACTAACCGCGGTAAGCGATTTCCTCAGCGGGCAGGATATAAAGGCATATCTTGTCGGCGGCTTTGTCCGCGATGTCCTGCTTAAGCGGGAGTCGGCTGATATTGATATCGCCATTGCCGGCGATGCCCTGGGGATAGCCCCCAAAATAGCCGATGCCCTCGGCGGCAGGTTTGTCCTGCTGGATGAGGCAAACAAGGTGTGCCGGGTGGTGGTAGCCGATAGCAAAGCACCTGGAGGTCGCTGGCAGCTTGACCTCTCCACATTTGGGGGCGCCATTGAGCAGGACTTGGGCCGGCGCGATTTCACCATAGATGCCATGGCCGTTGAGCTTGAAGAGCTAGTCAAAACTCATGCCGATATCCCCTTAATAGACCCCTTCCATGGCCGGGATGACCTGAAGCAGAGGGTGATTCGGGCTGTCTCCGAGAAAGCCTTCCGTTCGGACGCTGTCCGCCTTTTACGGGCGGTGCGCCTGGCGGCTGAGCTTGGTTTTAGCCTTGACCGCCAGACCGAGGCCCTGATTAAGGGCAACTGCCACCTCATCGGGGATGTCGCCGGGGAAAGAATCAGGGAAGAGCTACTGCGGTTACTTAGCGCGGGCGAGTCCCACCGATTTCTGCCCTACCTCGATGAGCTGGGGCTGGTTGGGGCTATTATCCCTGAGCTTGCCGAAGCCAAGGGGGTGGAGCAGCCCAGGGAACATTTCTGGAATGTTTTTGACCATTCCCTGCAAACGGTGATTGCCGCTGACTTTCTACTCCACCAGGGAAGCTGGGATTATGCCAATGATAAGGTTCTGGCTATCGCCCCCTGGTCGGAGGTTTTGAGCCGACACTTTGCCCAACCGGTAAGCAGCGGCAGCACCCGCGGCTTATTGCTAAAATTAGCCGCCTTGCTCCATGACGTGGCCAAACCCCAGACTAAAGCTGTGGCCGAAGACGGCCGGACGCACTTTCTGGGACACGCCCAGATGGGGGCCGACAAGGCGGTGGCTATCTTGGAAAGACTCCGGTTCAGCGGCAAAGAGGTTAAATTAGTGGAGCTTATGATAAATTATCACCTCAGACCGGGGCAGTTGAGCCAGGGGGAGCTTCCCAGCCATCGGGCTATCTACCGTTACTTTCGCGATAGCGACAATGCCGGCATTGATACCCTTTTCTTAAGCCTGGCTGACCATTTAGCCACCAGGGGACCAAACCTGAACCTGGCAGGGTGGCAGGAGCATACCAAGATGGTAGAATATGTGTTAGCCCAGCACTTTGAGCAGGAGAGGCGGGTGGTCCCGCCCAAGCTGGTCAGCGGGCATGATATAATCAATATCTTCGGCTTAAGCCCTGGACCCAGGGTTGGCCAAGCGCTGGAGGCAGTGCGTGAGGCACAAGCCTCAGGCGAAGTAGCCACCAGAGAAGAGGCTATAGACTATATCCGTGACCAATTGACAACGAAGGCAGTATGAAGAGATATGACTAGAGGCAACAAGCTGGTTTTTCTAATAGTATTAATAATTTTTGCCCTTGCCGTTTGCGCTTTGGTCTACCCCGTGTTTGGCCGGGAGGAAATACGGCTGGGGCTGGACCTGCAGGGCGGTATCCACCTGGTCTATCAGGCCGACTTTTCTGAAGTTGAGCCGGGTGCGGAGTCCGAAGCCATTGATGGCGCCATCGCTGTCATTGAGAGAAGAATTAATATCTTTGGAGTAACCGAGCCGATTATCCAGAGGCAGGGTGACGACCGCATAGTGGTGGAACTACCCGGGGTAAGCGAGGTGGAGGAGGCAAAGGAGCTCATCGGGCAAACAGCGCTAATCGAGTTTCGGGAGCAGGTAATTAACGAAGAGGGAGAGACAGAGTGGATACCCCTTACCGGCACCATCAATGGGGTGGAGAGGGTGCTTACCAGTAACTACTTTGAAGAGAACACCTATGTAGGTCAAGATAATCTGGGCCGCCTGCTACTATACTTCGAATGGAACGATGAGGGAAAGGAGCTCTGTGCGCAGATAACCCCGCGCATTCTAGGCCAGCCAATGGGCATTTACCTGAGCGGTGAGCCCCTGCTGGGTGAGGATGGTTATCCTCTAGCCCCTATTGTGAACGATGCCCTTGAGAGCTGCAATACGATTGAAGGTCTAAGCTATAATGACGCTACCGAGCTTTCAAGGCTGCTCAACGCCGGGCGCATCCCCCTCACCCTCACCCCTATCTACGAACAGACGGTATCCCCTACCCTGGGAGAAGACTTCGTTGACATGAGCCTTAAGGCGGGGATGGTCGGCATAATACTGGTTATGCTCTTTATGATTGCCTACTACCGCATACCCGGGTTTATCGCCAGCCTGGCCCTGGTCTATTATGCCGTCCTGCTCCTAGCCATATTCAAGTTATTCGGGGTAACCCTCACTTTGGCCGGTATTGGTGGTTTTATTCTTTCGGTAGGCATGGCCATAGATGCCAACGTGCTTATCTTCGAACGAATGAAGGAAGAACTGAGGGCGAAGCGGACATTAGGCGCCGCTATAGAGACTGGTTTCAGCCGTGCCTGGCCGGCAATCTGGGATAGCAATGTCACCACTATTCTGGCGGCTCTCATTCTCTTCTGGCTGGGGAGCAGCATTGTTGCCAGCGCCCCGCTAAAGGGCTTTGCTCTAACCCTGATTATCGGTGTGGCCGTGAGTATGTTGACGGCAGTAATGGTTACCCGCACCTTTCTCCGTCCCTTCGTGGGTACCGGCTTAGCCCGGCGGACATCACTATTTACTCCATATCAGAGGAAAGAAACATGATGGATATTGTCGGCAAGAGGTTCTGGTTCATTATTGCTGCTGTGGTGACGGTAATGGTCTGTATTATTGCCCTGGCTGTTTTCAGGCTTAAAGTCGGTATCGAGTTTAGTAGCGGCTCCCTGCTGACGGTTGGCTTTGAGCAGCCGGTTGAGCTGGGAGAAGTCAAAGATGCAGTGGCTGACCTGGGGTATAGTAATGCCATTATTCAAGGCACCGGTGCCGGAGATTTCCTAATCCGCTTACCCGAACTAACCGATGAAGCCAGGGCGGCTTTAGAGGCTGGCCTAACCGAAGAGCTGGGCACCATTGAAGTCAAGGGGTTTGACCTGGTCTCACCGATAATTGCCGCCGAGACCACCAAGAATGCGGCTATTGCCGTAGCCATCGCCTCCGTTGGTATGTTACTTTATATTAGCTGGGCATTTCACCGCATGCCTAATCCTATACGCTGGGGCACCTGTGCCATAATCTCCATGCTGCATGATGTGGTAGTGGTACTGGGGGTTTTTGCTATCCTCGGCGCCACACTGGGCTGGCAAATTGACATGATGTTTATCACCGGCGTTTTGACCGTGATTGGTTACAGCGTCAATGACACCATTGTTATCTTTGATAGGATACGCGAGAACCTGAGAAAAGGCATCAACCCTGATTTTGCCGTTGTGGTCAATTACAGCCTGGTGGAGACCCTGACACGTTCAATCATCACCGGCCTGGGGGTATTGTTTGTTCTGCTGGCGCTACTACTCTTCGTTGGCGTTTCCCTCCAGTCCCTGGTCACCGTGCTCTTAGTTGGTATCTACATCGGGACCTACGGTTCAATCAGCATCGCTGCTCCCCTACTGGTGGTCTGGGAGAAGAAGGAATGGGGGAGGTTTCTGCACCCAGGTCGAGCCTAACGGAGATGGGTCATGTCCTGTAGGTAAACTTTAAGGGAGGTAATGGGTGAACTTCTCCGTTAAATCCAAAGCCGCGGCAACTTCGATTGTCTCTAACACCTTCCTGATTTTACTCAAAGTAGCTGCCGGGCTCCTTACTGGCAGCATCAGCCTCATCGCTGAAGCCATCCACAGCACGATTGACCTTGCGGCCGCAATTATTGCTTTCATCAGTGTTCGGATTTCAGATAGACCCGCTGATGAACAACACCCCTTCGGTCATGGTAAGGCAGAGAATATTAGCGGTGTTGCCGAGGCAGTGTTGATATTTGTTGCCGCTGGCATAATTATCTATGAAGCAATCCAGAGGCTCATTACGGGAGCAACCCTGGAGCTAGTTGAGGTAGGGATTGGGATAATGGCAGTGTCAATAGTGGTAAATATACTTGTTTCCCGGTATTTATTAAGGGTGTCTCGAACCACCGATTCACTGGCTCTGGAAGCAGATGCCCGTCACCTCACTACCGATGTAATTACCATGGTGGGTGTTTTAGTTGGGCTGGCCCTTGTCCGACTGACCGGACTTAACCTCTTTGACCCCATAGTTGCCATATTAGTCGCCCTATTCATCATAAAAACGGCTTATGATATAACACGGAAGTCCTTTGGCGGGCTGATTGATGTCAAGTTACCCGAGGCCGAAGAGAGTGTTATCAGGTCATGTATCCTGGAGCACAGCGGCAAGGTGGTGGCTTTTCACAAACTACGCACCCGCAAGGCGGGAAGCCAGCGCTATATTGACTTCCACCTGGTAATGTCCCGAAATGTTAATGTGGAAGAAGCGCACCGGATGTGCGACCACCTGGAGCAGGACATAGAAAAACGCCTATCTCGAACCAACGTGACCATTCATATTGAGCCCTGTGATGGCAAGTGCCAGCAGTGCTCTACTTCTCCCGACCTCTGCCAGCGTATCTAGGGCAAATTATGTATTCCCTTTATCACCCCAATCAGGCCGCTAGTATCGGCTACCCTAAAGCGGCGTGGTGACCCACCCAGAGGGTCACTAGTTGCGCTGTTACCCAGAAGGACATCAAAAGTGGCTTTTACTGATGCCACCAAGGCATCAAGGTTGTAGCCCCCCTCCAGGGTGAGGACCAGGCGCCGGTGGCAAAGCTCATCGGCTAAGCCCTTGATAACCACGGCAATTTGAGCAAAGCCACTGACACTCACCTCCATCAGGGTTAACGGGTCAGCCCAGTGGGCATCATAGCCAGCCGAGACCAGGATAAGCTGGGGGGCAAACCTTCTGGCGGCGGGGGCGATAACCTGCTCAAAGACCGCCAGATATTCATTATCGCCACAGCCTGCGGGTAGCGGTATATTAATGGTAGCACCTTTAGCCGCCCCGCTGCCGGTTTCACTCAAGTCGCCGCTTCCCGGGTAGAAGGGATACTGGTGGGTGGAGATGTACATCACCTGAGGGCTATCATAAAAGGCTTCCTGGGTGCCATTGCCGTGGTGGACATCAAAGTCAATAATCAGGATACGCTCCAGCTTATATTCAGCCAGGGCATACCGGGCGGCAATAGCTATATTGTTAAACAGGCAGAAGCCCTCAGCATGGCTGGAGGTGGCGTGGTGGCCGGGGGGCCTGACCAGGGCAAAGGCGCTGGCAACCTTCCCCTCCATAACCGTCGCCACCGCTTGGATAACGCCCCCGGCGGCATAGAGGGCAGCCTGATAAGAGCCAGCCGACATCACGGTATCGGCATCTAGCCAGCCGCCGCCCTTCCTGGCCAAGTCCTCAATCTGGGCAATATACTGTTCCTGGTGCACCAGCGCTATTTCTGCCACCGAGGCGGGGCGGGGCTCAATCAGCGTTAACTTTGATTTAAGCCCGGTCTTCTCCAGATGGGAGATAATCGCCTCCAGCCTTTGGCCATTTTCGAGATGCTGGCCGGTGTCATGCTTTAGATAGATTGGGTCATAGACATAGCCTACGGCCATAATAGCTCTCTTTTAAGACGCCGGTCTGATGATAACAGATGCCTAGCTGGTAAACAAGGTGGCGGTGACCCCCAACCCCCATTTTTTAAGTAAGCCTTATTTCCCACCCAAACCCACCCATATAAGCTTTCTACCCCAAAAAACTTTGTTTTTCGGGGGCCCCGTATGCGCTTCTAAAACTTTCTTTCCCCACCCCAATTTTATCTTCCCCCACCCCCACCGTTTAAGAGGAGCTAACCCGGCAGGGTGTTTAAGAGGGGCATCAGCCCCTCTTCTATAAAAACCCTCCCCCTCCCTGGTAAGGGAGGGGGATAAAGGGGGTGGGTTGCTCAGTAAATGGCTACAAGCGTTTGAGTTTAGCCCTTTAATGAACTATACTGTTATCTAAGGTGATGAGAGCATGCTGGTTGTGGAGAATCTTCAGCTAAAATTAAACGGCAACCCAATAATCAATGATTTGAACCTCCATGTCGCCAAGGGTGAAATACACGGCATCCTTGGGGAAAACGGCACCGGTAAGACCACCATCGCCAACCTTATTATGGGGACGAATAACTACAAGCCTACGGCCGGGAAGATTATCTTTGAGGGGCAGGATATTGCTGAGCTTTCTGTTTCCCAGCGGGCAAAGAAGGGGATAACCCTGGCCTGGCAGGAGCCAGCCCGGGTGGAGGGACTGACGGTGAGGGACTACCTCTCTTTAAGCAGCCATAATGGCCAAGGCGAGGAGGTTAAACGCTACTTATTGATGGTGGGGATGGAGCCGGGGCAATACCTGAATAGGGACATTGACGCCACCCTGAGCGGCGGCGAGAGGAAAAGGATAGAGCTGGCTTCGGTGCTGGCTATGCACCCCAAACTGGCCATACTGGACGAGCCGGACTCTGGTATTGATATTGTCGCCCTGCCGCTGATACTTGGCGGCATCATGGCAATGAACAAGCAGGGCTCTTCGGTGTTACTCATTACCCACAGCGAAAGGGTGACCGAGATAGCCCACCGGGTATCTATATTATGCGCCGGCAAGATAATCAGGACGGGGGCACCGGCCGAAACCAGCTTGTGGTTCAAGAATAACTGCCAAACCTGCCTCCACATCAACGAGCCAGTAGACGAAATAAAATGATTGGCTACTCAGTGGAAAAAGAATATCAGGGGATGATTGACGCCTACCAAAAGGCAGGCGGTGATAAGCGCGCCCTGCAGAGCAAGGACACAGCCAAACTGGTCATCCATGAAAACCGGGTGCTGGCTAACGATGGCATCAAGGGACTAAAAATAGAGACCAAGGAAACCGAGAGCGGAGTCAACGTTAACCTGCTGGTGGAAGAGGGAGTTAAAATACTCCGCCCCGTCCACCTCTGCTTTGGCATCCTGCCCAAGGAAGGGCTGCAGGAAATCGTGATGAAGGTGGATGCTAAGGATAACAGCCAGGTGCAGGTAATCGCCCACTGCATCTTCCCCAATGCGGTCAGGGTGATACACAAGATGGACGCCGATATCGAGATTGGCTCTAACGCCAGGTTCGACTATAAAGAGACCCACTATCACGGAGAGTCGGGCGGCATTGAGGTAATCCCCAAGGCGAAAATCAGGGTGGGGAAGGGGGGAGTATGGCAGAGCACCTTGAGCATAAGCCAGGGGCTGGTGGGAAAGCTGGACTACGATTTTGATGTCGTCTGCGGGGAGAAGGCAGTGGCCGAGCTGGTGGTGAAGGCATACGGCCGGGGCTCGGACGATATAAAGGTATGGGAGAAAATCCACCTTGACGGCGCCGGAGCCAGGGGTCTGGCCAAAAGCCGGCTGGTGCTGGGCGACAGGGCCAGGGCTGAGGTCAGGGGGGAGACCTACGGCAATGCCCCCTATGCCCGGGGACATGTTGACTGCATTGAGCTGGTCAACGGCACCGAAGCCGTAGCCAGGGCCATACCCATCGTCTCGGTAACCAACGACAAGGCAAAGGTAACCCACGAAGCGGCTATCGGCAGTATAGATAAAAAACAATTAGAGACCTTAATGGCAAGGGGGCTGGACGAGGAAGAGGCGGTGGATGTCATTGTCAGAGGCATCCTGAGGTAGCTAGGGCAAGAGAGATGTCCCTGGATTTAACCAAGGTGGCGGCGCAGGTGGGGAGCATGGTCGCTAGCTTTAAAGCCGGCGGCGAGGAGAGGCAAAAGCGCCTGCAACATGCCCTTGATGTCTTCGGGGACAAGTCCCTTGACCTCAAGCAACTTAAAAAGAAGATAGAAAATAGCAAAGGCAAGACCACCTGGCTGGTTGCGGGACTAGCCGAAGGGCTCAACCAGAGCTATAAACCACTCCCCCTCCCCCAAAGTTTTACCGTTATTGCCACCGACGGCTCCCACATTGATGTTGACCGGCACCGCTCCACCAGGTGCTACCTGATAAACATCGGCGCGGTGATTCTGCGCTACGGCGCCAAGCCCGATGCTTTTCTTGATAGCTTCCCCCGGCTCTACTTCGGGGATGAAGAGCTGGTGATTGCCCCCGAAGGGGCTAAGGCCCGGGAGCAACCCATAGAGGGCGCACTTCTGGGCATCAAACGCGCCGTTGACGAGTGCCACCGTCTGGCGGAACTGGCAAAGGAGCTACCCAGGGATAGCTCTTCCCTGGCGCTGCTTGACGGCTCGCTTATCCTCTGGGGCTTGGCGGGGCAGACCTACCCCGAGTTCGTTACCGAGGCGCTGTTAGCTAAAGGTTTCCTCCGCCATCTGGAAGCAATCAGAAAGCTCAATGCCGAGCGGCGGCTTGCCCTGGCAAGCTATATCAGCTTTCCCCGCTCTACCGATGTGGTCAATGCCCTGCGGGTGGCGCTCTGCCCCTACGACCCCCCGGACTGCGACCGCTACTGCCCCAATAAGGCAAAGGACTGCGATAAAGTAGCCGGCGTGCAGGATAGAGAGCTATTTTCTAAAGTGCTGGCCGAGGGCGAGAGGTCGGCGCTGTTTACCAGCCAATCGTCAATCGTCGAGAAGCATTACGGCGGGCACCGGGTTTACTTTTTCTACCTCAGGGTGGATGATGAAATCGCGCGGGTGGAGATTCCGCAGTGGGTAGCCAATGACGAAAGCCTGCTTGCTTTAACCCACGGCCTGGTCTTAGACCAGTGCCGGCGGGGGCAGGGCTATCCAGCGGCTTTGTCTGAAGCCCATGAGCAGGCGGTGGTAACCACCGCCGATAGAGAGAGC
>CAZQXA010000022.1:0-14415 GCA_964597155.1 uncultured Dehalococcoidales bacterium | reverse complement strand
CCTGCAGCCACAGGGCAGTGGTCAGGATACTGCCCACCTCGGTGACGAACATGACTGGGTTGCGTATCATCCAGCGCGGGTTAAGTTTGAGGAAAGCCTCAACTATCGCCTGCCGGTAGATATTCAGTTCGAGGAGATGTTGCTTTTTTGAACCAGCTATCATTTTTAGTTACCCATCATCAGATGTTCCACGATAGGCCCGAGAGATAAGGCAGGGAAGAAACTAAGCGCTCCTATGATAATAATTACCGCAATGAGCCAGAAGATGAAGAGCGGGGTATGGGTAGGTAAGGTACCGGCGGTTACTGGCACCCTCTTTTTTTGTACCAGGGAACCAGCTATCGCCAGTGCCGGGATCGCCAGCCAGTAGCGGCCGAAGAGCATGGCAAAGCCAAGCGCGATATTATAAAAAGGCGTATTCGTGCCAAGACCAGCGAAGGCACTGCCATTGTTATTACCGGCCGAAGAGAAGGCATATAGCACCTCGCTAAAGCCATGCGCGCCGGTGTTGAACACCCCCTCCCTGCCGGCTGAAGTGGCAACGGCTATGGCTGTTCCGAATAGTACCAGCAACACCGGGATAAGCACCATAAGGGAAGCCATCTTCATCTCATAGGCTTCAATCTTCTTACCCAGGTATTCAGGGGTGCGGCCTATCATCAGGCCGGCCACGAACACGGCAATAATGACGAAGGCTAACATACCGTATAAACCGGAGCCGACCCCACCATAGGCTACTTCTCCGATTTGCATAAGCCACATGGGTGCCAACCCGCCCAGAGGGGTAAACGAATCGTGCATGGCGTTCACGGAGCCATTGGAAGCGCTGGTGGTGGCGGTAGCCCACAGAGCCGAGTTAGTGACGCCGAAGCGCACTTCCTTGCCCTCCATGTTGCCGCCGGGCTGCAGGTCGCTGGCTGACTGGTCGACATTAAGCTCAGCCAGAGCCGGATTGCCGCTCTGCTCTGCCCATACCGATAGCGATAGCGCGGCCACAAAGATTACTGTCATAACGACAAGTATTGCCCAGCCTTTGCGCGTGTCACCAACCATTTTACCAAAGGTGTAGCACAGTGCTGCCGGGATTAGTAGAATCGCCAGCATCTCCATGAAATCAGAAAGGGGAGTAGGGTTTTCCAAGGGATGAGACGAGTTAACATTGAAAAAGCCACCCCCATTCGTGCCCAGTTGCTTAATAGCCACCTCAGAAGCGGCTGGGCCGACGGCTATTACCTGCTGAGCGGTGATCTGTCCACTGACATCCTGTGTTGGCTGTACCAGGGACACCGTCTGGGCGCCACTGAATGTTTGCACGACGCCCTGCGAAACCAGCACCACCGCCAGGATTAACGATAGCGGTAGCAGGATATAGAGTATGCTCCGTGTCATATCCACCCAGAAGTTGCCTATCGTCTTGGCAGAGCGCCTAACGAAACCCCGTATCATAGCGATAAGTATCGCCATGCCCGTAGCCGCCGAAAGAAAGTTCTGTACGGTAAGACCGAACATCTGGGTGAGGTAGCTCATCGTGGTTTCCCCGCCGTAACTCTGCCAGTTGGTATTGGTAGTAAAACTTACCGCTGCGTTGAAAGCCAGGTCAGGTCGGACCGCTCCCAGATCTTGGGGATTAAGGGTAAGCCCAGACTGTAGGCGTTGTAGAGCATAGAGTAGCAGCAAGCCGGCAAAGTTGAAGAGCAACATGGTAAGAGCATAGGTCTTCCAGCCCATTTCTTCATCAGCGCGTAACCCCACGATACGATAAATTAGGCGCTCAATAGGTCCAACCACCGGGGTGAGGAAGGTGCGTTCGCCCTGATAGACATGCGCCATATAGGCTCCCAGCGGCTTGACCAGCAACAGAAGGATAAGTAAATACAACCCGATTTGAAGCCAAGAGAAGATTGTCATTTGAACCACTCCGGTTTGAGAAGAGCTAGGATGAGGTACAAGAGCAGACCAAGAGAGATTACACCAGCTACAATATAAAGGGTGCCCATTGCTTACTTCATCAGACGCTGACAGACGAGTATCAGCCCCCAAGTTATCAGAAAAAACAACAGGACTATGGCTAGAAAGGTCAGGTCATTCATAATACATCAACTAGTATTGTATCCACATGAAGGTCAAGGATGTGTCAAGAAAGAGGCGTAGCTAATCAAGGAAAAATCAAGAATTAAAGTCCAATCATCCTGCTCGTAAGGAGTCGCATAATGGAGCAATGGATTGGTGAATGTTCTCACATACCAAAGGTCGCTGGTTCGAATCCAGCCCCCGCTACCAAGAGTTTATGAGGCAAGCCCTATTTGGCTTGCCTTTAGTTTTGACGGAGAAACCCTAACCAAAGTGAATGTTTTTCGTTATATTTAATAAATAGGGTATTATGAAAGCAGTTGGAGGTGACGGTGGTGAAGAAGGCGTTTTTGTATGTGCTAACGGCAGTATTAACCTTGAGCCTGGTGGCTTGCGCCCAACCAGCAGCCGGTGAGGTGATACAATCAGATAAGGAGCGGGAGACTTCTCCGGATGTCAGCGAGACCGACCTGGCAACCCTGGTCGAGGGCAACAGCGCTTTCGCCTTTAATTTATATCAGGCGCTCAAAGAAGAGGCCGATGGCAATCTCTTCTATTCGCCCCATAGCCTCTCACTGGCGCTGGCTATGACCTACGCCGGTGCCCGTGGTGAAACGGAAGAGCAGATGGCTGATACCCTGGAATTTACTCTCCCCCAGAATCGGCTGCACCCGGCATTTAATAGCCTGGACCTTGAACTTGCCCGCCGTGGTGAAGGTGCTGAAGGCAGGGACGGCGAGGGCTTCCGGCTGAACATCGCTAATGCCATCTGGGGGCAGAAGGACTACCAGTTCCTGTCCCAGTTCCTTGACCTCCTCGCCGAGAACTACGGTGCCGGCTTAAGAGTCCTTGATTTTGTCGGCGCACCGGAAGAGTCCCGCATCACCATTAACAACTGGGTCAGCGACCAGACAGAAGGTCGTATTGAGGACCTGATTCCACCGGGCCTCATTGATGCCCTGACCCGCCTGGTACTCACCAACGCCATTTACTTTAATGCCGCCTGGCAATTTCCCTTCCTAGAGGAGCTGACCGAAAATGGCCCATTCTTCTTGACTGACGGAGGCGAGGTTACAGTGCCAATGATGAGTCAAGTGGGGTTGTTCGGCTATACTGAGGGCAGTGACTATCAAGCAATCGAGCTGCTATATGATGGCGGCGAGCTATCAATGGTAATCTTGCTTCCTGAGGCTGGAAATTTTGAGACGTTTGAAAGCTCTCTGGATACCCAGCAGGTGGCAGAGATTATCGGGGAAATAGAGACCAGGCAAGTCACCCTGACAATGCCGAAGTTCGAGTTTGAATCGGAATTTAGCCTGGGTGAGACCCTGTCAGCAATGGGGATGCCAATCGCCTTCTCTGGAGCCGCCGATTTCTCTGGCATGACCGGTAACCGCGAGCTGTTTATAGCCGACGTGGTTCACAAGGCATTTGTCTCCGTAGATGAAGCCGGCACCGAGGCCGCGGCGGCCTCGGCGGTAGTGATGCCAATATCCATGCCACCAGAGCCGCCGGTGGAGGTTACCGTTAATCACCCCTTCATCTTCTTCATTTACGACATCGAGACCGGCGCCATCCTATTTGTTGGGCGGGTGGTAGACCCCAGCGCCTAACCCTTCCTCTAGACCGCAGAAAAATGAGGCAAGCCAAATAGGGCTTGCCTCTAGTTTTGCCCACGGCATACATAATATGCTATAAATACTGGAATGGCTATGGAGATACTCCGGCAAATCAAATACCAGCCGGCCCGGGTGGTGGGCGGCTACACCGACCGCACACTCAAGGTAAACTTGAGCCAGAAGGAAATCACCATCCAGGAGCTGCCCCCTGATTTTAAAGACAAATACATCGGAGGGCGGGGCTATGCCCTTAAACTTATCTGGGACGGCACCAGCCGCAAAACTCTTTACGATAGCCCGGAAAATATCCTGGTAATGGCCAGCGGGCCGCTGGGCAACGAGCCCGCCTTCCCCGGGACCGGCAAGTTCATCGTGGGCACCATCTCGCCACTGACCGATACCTTTATCGATTCCAATGTCGGCGGGCACTTCGGGCCGCTCCTAAAGCTGGCCGGTTTTGATGCCCTGGCTATCTCTGGAAAATCCCAGGAAGAGGTAGTGCTCATAATTAACGGCGACGAGAAGACAATCACTATGGCTGAGGCGCCTGCCTATGATAAGGAGACCAACGAAGGTGCCCTTGCCTTCGGCCAGAGGCTGCTTAAAGACGCCAGTGGTGGCCAGTACAGCGATTGCCTGGCGGCGGTAAGTGCTGGCAAAGGGGCAGTCCACGCCCGCTTCGGGGTTATTCACAGCCTATTCTTTGACCGGAGGCGGCAGCGCATTCGCTCCAAACAGGCGGGGCGGGGCGGCACCGGCACCGTCATGAGGACCAAGGGCTTAAGGAGTATCGTGGTGCGCTCCAGCCTGTCAAAGGTAAACGGCAACAATGCCGTAGATAAGGAAGGGGTGCGGGAGGCGGGGCGCCGGTTAAAGGAGGTTATCTCCAAAGCCGACCCCAAACAGCTCCACCTATCGGCCTGGGGAACCCCAATTCTTTCCGAGTATATGGATAAATTCCACATCTTCCCCATCAACAACTATCAGTACGGGCAGAGTCCCCAGTCGGCAAAGCTCTTTGCCCGTGTCTTCCTGGATAGATACTTTACCCACAAGATACCCGACGGCTGCTACTATGGCTGCAACCTCGCCTGCGCCAAGGGCGCCGAAAATGTTGAGCTGACGCGGGGCCCCCAGGCGGGGCGGAGGGTGGGCATTGATGGGCCGGAGTACGAAACGGTGGGTGCCGTCGTCTGCATGGGCATCTTTGACCCCCATTTCGTCATGGAATACAACTGGTACTGCGATGAATACGGCCTTGATACCATCTCTACGGGGGTGACCATCGGCTTTTTTATGGAGTGCTTCCAGCGCGGTTACTTGACTGCTGCTGACATCGGTTATGAGCTTAACTTCGGCAACATAGAGGCCGCCGACAGGTTGCTGCACGAAATAGCCAGCGGCCAGGGCTTGGGCAAGGTTGTCGGCCAGGGTTCAGCCAGAGGCAAGAAATGGGTCGCCGAGAGATACGCCGCCCGAAATAACACTCCCGTAGATGCGGTCATGGCGGAGCTTAATAAATTCGCCATGGAGGTCAAGGGGCTTGAGTTCTCCATGTACATCAGCAAAGAGTCGCTGGCCCAGCAGGGTGGCTATGGCTTCGCCCTAAAAGGGCCGCAGCACGACGAGGCATGGCTGATTTTCATTGACCAGGTCCACCAGGAGATACCCACCCTAGAGCAGAAGGCGGAGGCGCTTAAATGGTTCCCCCTGATTCGCACCTGGTTTAATGCCACCGGGCTCTGCAAGCTCCAGTGGATTGACGTGCGCAACCCGGAGGCAGCCAATACCAGTGAACCGGCCAAGAACCTGCCGACACTGGCTCACTACAACCATTACCTCAACGCAACCACAGGGAGCAACAAAAGCCTGCAGGATATGCTGGATGATTCGGAAAGGCTATACATCCTGCAGAAGCTGATTAATTTGCGCCAGGGAAAAGGGACTCGCTCAAGCGACCAGATACCACTTCGGGCAATGTGCCCCGCCTTCTTTAACGAATACCAGTCTCGGGCGGAATACTATGACCAGTGGCTCCAGAAAAATCTGGGTGATGATAAGCTGCCAGCCAGCCCGGAGCAGCGGCATAAACTTCTCATCGAGAAAAGAATCGAAGCCTACCAGCGGCTCTGCGATATCGTCTACGAGAAGAAGGGCTTTACCCCCCAGGGGATTCCCCGCCGTGAGACGGTGGAGAAATTCGGCCTGATGGACGAAAAAGCAAAAAAGCTCCTCGACGAAATGGGACTGTGATTTTATAAAGATGACAGCCTTAATTGAGTTTCTGGGTATTCAACGCACCGTCACCAAAACAGATAGCCTGGATATGCCCATCTCTAAAAAGACGAGGGTAAACGATGCCCTGGAGTATGTCAGGGAGCGGTATCCCGAGCTTCACCTGGAGGAAAGCGCGGTCCTCATCACCGTTAACCAGGAGGTGGCATCTCCGGAGCGGATTCTAAAGGCTAACGATACTATATCGTTTCTGCCCTTTATCAGCGGGGGATAATAATGAACCAGGAACTAATCGCCCCCTGCGGCATGAACTGCGCGGTATGCAGCGGCTATCTGGCTTTTAAAAACGATGTCAAAAGCCAGGGAGTCAGGATGCCGTACTGCAGCGGCTGCCGGCCCAGAGACAAGCAGTGTGCCTTCCTCAAGAAGAGATGCAACCGGCTCCTAGAAGGTCAGGTGCAATACTGTTACCAGTGCCCGGATTACCCCTGCCAGGGACTCCAGCAAATCGACAAACGCTATAGGAGCCTGTTCCGGATGAGCCTGATTGATAACCTGGAGTATATCAGGGACAAGGGGGTGAGGAGTCTTCTGGAAAAAGAAGAGGAGAAATGGCGGTGCCCCCAGTGCGGGGCGGTAATCTGTTGCCACAACGGCATCTGCTTTAGCTGCGGGCTGGACTTATTAAAGAATAAAAAGAAGCTATACCGATGGGAGGATGGGTGAGATAATAAGCACAGAATCACTCCCCGCCTCTTTGTTTTCTTTCTCGTTTTTCAGTGCAGGTATTCGCCGGCGTTAACGGCCAGCGTTTGCCCCGTTATCTTGTCAGCTTCATCAGAGGCAAGAAAGACCACTGCCCCGGCAACATCTTCGGGTTGTATGTTTTTCTTTAGGAGCTGCTTATCCACTATCATTTGGGAGTATTTGGGGGGAAATGCCGCCTGCATAGCCTCGGTCATAACCAGCCCGGGTGCTACCGCATTTACGTTGATGTTGAATTCGCCCATGGCCGTTGCCAGACCGCGGGTCATGGTAACAACGCCGCCCTTGGAGGTGCTATAGTGAATGAATTCAGGCAAGCCAGTGAAAGCGGTGGTTGAAGCAATATTAACAATCTTACCCCCACCCTGCTTTTTCATGTAGGGAATAACGGCTTTACAGCCAAGGAATACGCCTTTAATGTTCACCGCCAGAATCCGGTCCCAGTCTGCGGACACCATCTTCTCTATCGGTTTGACAAAATCCTTTATTTCAATAGCGCCAATAATGGCCGCATTGTTAACCAGAACGTCTATCCTGCCAAAACGCTCCGCAGTCTTTTGGGCCATCTCGGCGGTATCCTTTTCACTGGAAACATCAATCTTTAGAGCCAGCACCTCCCCACCAATAGCTTCTATCTCTTTGGCCACGGGGGCGCAGTCAAGGACATCACAGATGGTTAGCTTGGCGCCTTCTTCAGCGAAACGCCGGGCAAATACCCGGCCCATACCCCGGGCACCTCCGGTAATGATGGCTACCTTGTTCTCTAAGCGCATAATTTTATCCCCCAATCAAAAGTCTGCTCGAAGTATACTATAAAATGGTTAGCTAGAACTATCCCACCGCCACCAAGAATAGAAAAGCCATTCGTGTTATAATAGAGCCGTGAAAAAAGACCTGATGGGTATTCTGGCCTGCCCGGTCTGCAAAGGGAAGCTGAAACTAACTGTGGACAAGGAGAAAGGGCAGGAAATAATCACTGGCTCACTTCACTGCCCAAAGTGCCGGGTGGATTACCCCATTGCCGATAGCATCCCCAACCTGCTGCCTCTGGGCTAGTCGGGCCTATAGACCACGCCAGTCTGGGGGGACTCCCAGACCTCCACGCAGGTAATTGAAACCCCAGCCAGCTTGGGCTTTAGCTTCTTATAAATAGTGGCGGCTATATTCTCCGAAGACGGATTTATTTTGTCAAAAGGCGCCATATCATTCAAGCAGGTATGGTCAAACCGGGATATGACCCCAGCCAGGTGAGCCTTTAGCTCAACAAAATCATAGGCCAGGCCTATATCATTGAGGGCGGGGGCTTCTATCCTGACCACCACCCGGAAGCGGTGGCCATGCATCTGCTCGCACTTGCCCCGATAGCCCCTCAAAGCATGGGCGGCATCAAAATGCTGCTCCACCGCTATCTGGTACACCCCTCTAGCCGCCCCCCAACTTAAAGACTCCCTGGACCTCTTTCACCGCCTTGAGCAGCTCCTTGGCTGTTTTGCCGCTTACCGGATGCACCAGGTCAGGAGCAATCTCGGTCAGAGGGACGAGGACAAAGGCTCTTCGGGCCATCCTGGGGTGGGGAATAACCAGCTCCGGGGTTTCAATAACCTGGTCGCCGTAGAGCAGGATGTCTATATCCATGGTGCGGGGGGTATCAGAGGTACCACCCCACCGGCCCAGCTTTTTCTCAATGCCCTTGGCCAGGGCAAGCAATGACTGGGGGGATAGATTGGTGTTTACCCGGCACACCAGGTTAAGAAAGCGGGGCTGCTCGGTATTGCCCACCGGCTCGGAATCATATATCGAGGAAACCCTTTCCACCCGCAGCCTCTGCCCTAGAAAAGCCAGCGCCCGGTCCAGATTAGCCTGGCGGTCTCCCAGATTCGAGCCCAGACCAAGGTAGGCGGTTACCGCTTCATTCTCCAATTTGTCTCCTCCGCACTGGTAACGAAGTAATTATATCACATCGGGTGCTATCCTGCAGGCGGCTTGCCGGAATATTTGTTGGGTTTTTTAGCCTATCTCTTACTACCCACCCAAACCCACCCTACAGGGGTTTTACCCCTTTAAGACCATTTATCCCCCCACCCCGAAACGAGAAAATCAAAGAGGGGGCAAAGCCCTTATAGGGCGGGCAGGGTGGGAAGAAAAACGCAAGCTAAAAGCCCACTAAGCAGACTTGCCTATATAACAAGCGATATGATATGATAATTTGCGTCTGCACCCCAATTTAGTCCGAAGATTTGGAGCTAAAATGACGATGCAGGATAAGCTGGACAGACTAGCCAAACTGGAAAAACAGGCCAAGGCCGGGGGCGGGGAAAAGCGCATCCAGAAACAGCACGCCAAGGGCAAGCTGACCGCCCGAGAGAGGATTGACCTTCTCCTCGACCCGGGCAGCTTTGAAGAGCTGGACCCCTTCGTTACCCACCGGGCTACCGACTTTGGTCTCGCCGAGCAACAATATCTGGGCGATGCCGTGGTTACCGGCTTCGGCAAGATAGAGGGCAGGACTGTTTTTATCTACGCCCAGGACTTCACCGTCCTCGGCGGGACGATATCCGAAGTATCGGCGCAGAAGGCGTGCAAGGTTATCGATTTAGCCATGAAAAAGGGAGCGCCCATCATTGCCATATGGGACTCGGGTGGCGCCCGCATCCAGGAAGGGGTGATGAGCCTCTACGGCGTCGGCGAAATACTGCTGCGCAACACCTGGTGCTCCGGGGTTATCCCCCAACTATCGGTAGTAATGGGGCCCTCGGCTGGCGGCGCTGTTTACTCACCGGCGATAACCGATTTCGTCTTCATGGTCAAGGGCACCAGCCAGATGTATATCACCGGCCCCGATGTCGTCAAGGCGGTTATCAGTATCGATATCAGTCATGAAGAGCTGGGAGGAGCCAAGACTCACGCCGAGAAGAGCGGGGTGGCTCACTTTATCGCCGAGAACGAGCCGGACTGCCTGGGGAGTGTGCGCCGCCTTTTGAGCTTTCTCCCCCAGAACTATAAAGAGACTCCGCCGGCGGTAGTGCCCACTGACGACCCCGAGCGGAAAGATGAGGGCTTGCTCAAAATCATCCCCGACGAGCCGACCAAGGCTTACGATATGAAGCAGATAATTGGCAGCGTGGTTGATAATGGCGACTTTATGGAGGTTCAACAGAGCTTTGCCCCCAACCTGATTATCGGCCTTGCCCGCTTGGACGGTAAGGTGGTGGGAATTGTCGCCCAGCAGCCGGCTTATATGGCGGGAATTATTGATATCAACGCCTCGGTTAAGGGGGCCAGGTTCGTCCGCTTTTGCGATGCCTTCAACATCCCCCTGGTCAGCTTCGTTGATGTCCCCGGCTTTATGCCCGGTCCCAAGGAGGAGCAGGGTGGTATCATCAGACACGGGGCTAAGTTTATCTACGCCTACGCCGAAGCCACCGTGCCCAAGGTTACCGTTATCACCCGCAAGGCTTACGGCGGTGCCTACATCGTGATGAGCTCAAAGCACCTGCGCGGCGATATAAACTATGCCTGGCCCACCGCCGAGATTGCCGTCATGGGGCCGGAGGGGGCGGTAAATATCATCTACCGGGAGGCGATAGCTAAAGCCAAAGACGGAGATAAAACAAGGAAACAACTGGTCACTGAATATAAAGAAAGGTTTGCTCACCCTTATCTGGCGGCAGCCAGGGGCTATATTGATGGCGTCATCGACCCCAGGCAAACCCGCCCCAGGCTAATCAGGGCGCTGGAGATGCTTGGGAACTCCAGGGATAGCACCCGCCCCCAGAAAAAACACGGGAATATCCCACTTTAAAGCGGCAGGGAAATGGCTATGGAGGATAAAAGTAAGTTAACCGCCGCTATCATAGCTGCTATCACCGCCTACCTTCAGATGGAGAGGCAACCTCCTCCCGCCACTCCGGGGTCAAGCCCAAAATAAAAGCTAGTCTAGTGGAAGATTCCAAAGACGGGAGTAAACAATGACAAAAGAAAAGACAAAGAACCCACTAAAAATCACCGATGTTACCCTCCGCGACGGGCACCAGTCTTCGCTGGCGACGCGAATGATAACCGAGGATATGGCCGGCATCGCCGAGGAGATGAATAAAACCGGTTTTTACTCCATGGAGGTCTGGGGGGGCGCCACCTTTGACGTGCCCACCCGATTCCTCAATGAAGACCCCTGGGATAGACCCCGCATCCTGAAAAAACTGATGCCCGATACCCCGCTACAGATGCTGCTGCGGGGACAAAACCTGGTGGGCTACCGCAACTACGCCGACGATGTCGTTATCGCCTTCGTCCGCCATGCCGCCGAGGTTGGCATTGACATCTTCCGGGTATTCGACGCCGTAAACGACGAGCGCAATTTTGAGACCAGCCTCAAGGCAATCAAGGAGTGCGGCAAGCATGCCCAGCTTTCGCTATGCTACTCCCTCACCGAGCCCAAACTGGGCGGGCCGGTATATAACATTGATTATTATGTCAATAAAGCGCTTATCCTGGAGAAGATGGGGGCTGATAGCCTGTGCATCAAGGACATGGCCGGGCTTATCTCCCCCGACGATGCCTACCAGCTGATTACGGCGCTCAAAAAGGTGCTCAAGATACCGGTGCACCTGCATACTCATTATACCAGTGGTATGGCATCAATGAGCTGCCTGAAGGCTATTGAGGCCGGGGTGGATATTATTGATACCGCCCTGGCTCCCTTCGCCCTGCGCTCGTCCCACCCGGCTGTCGAGCCGATTGTGGTCGCCCTCCAGGGGACGCCCCGGGATACCGGGCTTGACCTGGCTCACCTCTTTAAACTGGGGGAATACTTTGAATCTATCGCCCCCAAGTATCGGGACTTTCTGGACACCACCCACATGGCGGTCATTGATACCGGGGTGCTGGTGCACCAGATTCCGGGGGGTATGATTACCAACCTGGTGGCTCAACTTAAGGAAGCCGAGGCCCTGGATAGAATTGAAGAGGTCTACGCCGAACTACCCCGGGTGAGAAAGGAGCTGGGCTATCCACCCCTGGTCACCCCCACCAGCCAGATTGTGGGCATCCAGGCCGTGCAGAATGTCCTCTTCGGGCGCTATAAGATGATATCCGACCAGGTGAAAGACTACTGCTACGGCTTGTACGGCAAGCCCCCCGCCCCCATCGACCCCAATGTGCAGAAGATAGTGCTTAAGGGCTACAAGCTGGGGGAGACGCCCATTACCCGCCGGGCGGCTGATATACTGGAGCCGGAGTTAGAAAAGGCTAAAGAGGCGACCAAAGACATCGCTAAAGATATCGGCGATGTGCTCATCTACGCCCTCTACCCCACCACCGGCATGCGCTTCTTGAGGTGGAAATACGGGCTGGAGACGCCGCCACCTGAGGTAAAGCCCAAGACGTTGGAGGATGTAAAGAGAGAAGACGAGCTCATTGCCAAGGCAAAAGCCGGCAAGCTGGGGGAGGTTGCGGGGAAAGAAGCCGCCAAGGGAGCAAACGTCAGGACCTTCAAGGTCTATATTGATGACCAGGTCTATAATATCGGCGTGGAGGCAGTTGGCACTCCACTGCCACCGGCAGCACCTCAACCAGCACCAGCGGCACCACCAACTGAACCAGTTGAAGAGGTTGAAGAAGTCGAGAAAAAAGCGCCGCCGGCTGCCAAAGCCGAAGGAACGGCCATTACCGCCCCCATGCCCGGGATAATAATACGCTACGAGGTAAAAGTGGGCGACAAGGTCAAGGCTAACGACGTGGTGGTTATCCTGGAAGCGATGAAAATGGCTAACGCCATAAACACCCCGGTGGGGGGAAAGGTTAAAGCTATAAATTTCGCCGCCGGCGATAAGGTAGCCAGAGATGCTGTGCTGGCGGTAATCGGCTAGCCACAGACAAGAGCAAGGCTTTACGTGGGTAAAACATTAGCTGAGAAAATCCTAAGCCAGAAGTCGAAAAGTGACGCCCGTTGCGGAGACATTGTTATCGCCCAGGTAGACCTGGTCTTTGCCCAGGATACTACCGGCCCGCTGACGATACGACAGTTTCAGTCCTGTAATTCAAAGCGCCTGGCCAACCCCAAAAAGACGGCCCTCTTCCTTGACCACGCTGCCCCCAGCCCTAAGCGCGAAATTTCAAACGACCACCAGCTATTACGCCACTTCGCCCAAGAGAGCGGCTGCCTTATCTATGATGTCGGTTACGGCATCTGCCACCAGATTGTGGTTGAATCCCTGGCCAAGCCGGGGGATGTCATTGTTGGGGCTGATTCCCATACCGTAACCGCCGGCGGTCTGGGGGCTTTTGCCACCGGCATGGGCTCCTCAGACGTGGCCGTCATCTTCGCCCTGGGTAAGAGCTGGTTCCGGGTTCCGGAGACGGTGAGAATAGTCCTTTCCGGGAGATTTGGCCGGGGGGTGGGGGCTAAAGACCTTGCCCTTCAGCTTATCGGCGACATCGGCGCCGACGGCGCCACCTACAAAGCGCTGGAGTTCGGCGGCGAAGGGCTGGCTAGTTTGAACATGTCCGACCGATTTACCGTGGCTAACATGGCGGTGGAGGCCGGGGCTAAAGTGGGGCTTTTCCCCGCCGATAAGGTTACCCGGCATTATCTAAACTCCCAAAAGCACAGCGACCGCTATCAGCCCTTGACTGCCGATAGCGACGCCATTTATGAAAAAACCATCAATATCGACCTGGCTTCCCTTGAACCTCTGGTCGCCAAGCCCCACAGTGTGGATAATGTGGCTCCGGCCAAAAAGCTCAAAGGGACTAAAATCCAGCAGGTATTCATTGGCACCTGCACCAACGGGCGGATGGAGGATCTAGCCATCGCCGCCGCTATCTTAAAGGGGAAGAAACGCCACCCCCAGACCCGGCTCATTATTGGCCCGGCTTCGCCGCAGGTCTTGCTGGCGGCTATCAGCGCCGGCTATATCCGCACTTTGGTCGAAGCCGGAGCTGTTATCCTGCCCCCGGGCTGCGGAGCCTGCCTCGGTATGCACCAGGGAGTGCTGGCGGAAGGGGAAACCTGCCTTTCCACGGCTAACCGAAACTTTAAGGGGCGGATGGGCAGCCCCCAGTCCTTTATCTACCTGAGTTCCCCAGCGACGGCGGCAGCCAGCGCTATCAGCGGTGAAATCACCGACCCCAGAGAGGTGATGTAGATGCTAAAGGGTAAAGCCTTCAAATTCGGCGATAACATCTCCACCGACCATATAATACCCGGGCGCTACGCCTACCTCAGGAGCAACCTGCCGGAGCTTGCCAAACACGTCCTGGAAGACGCTGACCCCACCTTTGCCTCCAGGGTAAAGAAGGGGGGCTTTATCGTTGCCGGTAGCAACTTCGGGCTCGGCTCCAGCCGGGAGCACGCCCCCCTGGTGATAAAAATGGCCGGGGTAAGCGCTATACTGGCTAAATCGGTAGCCCGAATATTTTTCCGAAACGCTATCAACCTGGGGCTGCCGGTGTTAATATGTGATACCGATAAAATCGATGACGGCGACGAACTGAAGATAGAGCTTAAAAAAAGCGTGGTAAAAGACACCACTAACGGTAACCAGCTCACCTTTGGTAAAATTCCTGATATAATGCTCCGTATCCTTAACCAGGGCGGACTCATCCCCTATATCCAGAAGTATGGGGATTTTAAATTATAAATAGAGGGAGTCTTCTTTCCCACCCTCCCACCCGATAGAGGTTTGACCTCTCTCCATTCCCTTTCACGGGGGGAAAGAGAGTATAA
>CAZQXA010000021.1:0-14644 GCA_964597155.1 uncultured Dehalococcoidales bacterium | reverse complement strand
AGGTGTTTGATGTTACCGGGGGCAATATCGCTATTTACTCCGAGCCGGTAAAGAATAAGTCCATAGTCAAAGAGAAGGGGATGTGGACGGTGGAGGAGCTAATCGAGCAGGTGCCCAGGGTACTATTGGCCGGATATAAGAACCCGGCACCACCACAAGCTGATAAGTGAAGGATTGGGAGCCCTAACCCCTCCCCCCATTTTTAACTTAACTCTTTTTTCCCACCCTACCCGCCCTAGAGGGGCGTTGCCTCTACAAACTCTTTTTGGGGAGAGTTACTCTCCCCCCACCTTGTTGTGCGGAGGTATTATCTTCCCACCCAAACCCTCCCTATAAGGGTGGTACCCCTTATATATCTCCCTGTGGAGGTTAGGCTCACCCCATCCGATTTATCTCTTTTCCCACCCACCGCCCTTTTAAGGTAAAGAGGGGTGGCAACCAACCAGGTTAAGGAGTTTACTCATTAGGGTGGGCTGGGTTGGGACGAAAAACCAACGTTCGCCAGGGTGGGGTGGGAAGAAAAGCTTGAGGTGGTCAGGACTGCCGCTTTTCCCATTGCTTACGGTGGATTTCCATAAGCACAAAGCTATAGCCGTCTTTTTCCAAGTGCCCGCAGGGGGTAAAGCCACATTTTTGGAAACACTGGTGGGCTCTGGCGTTCGAGTCCAGGGTCTTTAGGTAGATTCGGTTGAGCTTGGTCTGGTGGAAGATATAGTTGACCAGGGTAGCTACGGCATCGGCGCCATAGCCCCTGTCCCAGTAGCCGCGGTTACCAATCATAATACCCAGCTCGGCTTCGCCCTTGGTCTCATCAATGCCGTAATAGGTGCAGTTGCCGATATGCTCTCCCTCCAGGGTCTCTATGGCGAACCGGTTTCTAAGCGGGGAGGGGTAGCGCAGTTCGCTGGCATAGTCGGCTAGGTACTGGGGGAAGGTGATGGTGGGCAGTGGCGCCGCGTCAAGCTGAGCCAGTTCCTGGTCTGTTTGCCAGGCATAATCATCCGGGGCATCGGCTAATCTTTTTGTCCTTAGCTTGACCTTACTGCCGCAAATCATGTGCCACCCTCGAAAAAATTTTAGATTCGGAAGGACAGCGCGTCCTCTCCCGCCTCAAGCTCGTTCAGGGCCTGCTCCGCCGCCTGCTGAACTGCCTCGCTGGAGTTGTTCAGGCAACGCTCAAGGCAGTCTTTAGCCTCGGGGCCGCCTATCTTGCCCAGCGCCTGGATGGCGGCTAGCTGCACATCGACATCGGGGTCGGTGATAAGCTCGGTGAGGTAGGGTGTTGCCTCTTTCTCACCCAATTCACCGCAAGCTCCGGCGGCTTCATAGCGCATCTCGGCATCGGCGCTGGCCAGCTCTTTGAGCAGTATCGGCAGCCAGGAGTGGTTGCAGCTCTTGCCCATGGCGAAAAGGGCGCCAGCCCTCAATTTGGGCTCATCATTTTTATAGGCTTTGACGATGGCTTTCTCCATCTGGGGCAGGCTTAACGGTGCCGCCGCCTCCAGGGCACGGCGTTTGACCTCTATGGGCTTGCTTTGGTCATCGATGGCGGCCAGCAGAGCCTGGCATACCTTTGATTTATGGCTATGGCGTATCTTTTTAAGCTCGGCTAGCATGGCGAACTTGCCCAACGCCGTTGCCGCTGTCGCCTGGACCTCCTGGGAGCTGTCCTGCTCCAGCAGCTCGATGAGGGGGTCAATCAGCGATGCCTCCTCGCTTTCCCATAGTCCTTCAATAGCCTTGCTCCGCACCTCGTCTGAGGGGTCTTTCAAGCGGCTCTTGAAGATATCGTCAAAGTCGAGTTCAAAGTTGTCCTCGGCTAGCTCGACCAGACGGTACATTATCTCCCCCTGCCGTTTTGGCTCGATGGCGGCCCATGCCTTTTCAAAAAGGGCCAGTTCTTCCGAGCTCAGGTTTGATAGTTCGGCTAGCTTTGAATTGAGTAGCGGCTTATCACTGTTACCCAGGTTGGCGATGGTCTCCTCGATGGGCAATGACATGGCTTGCTATTCTTCCTCTTCCTCTCCGAATTCCCAGATGGGTTGGGTAAAATGGTCGATGTATTCTTCCATAGCCTCAGCCACGACCTGTTTCACCCTGTCGGCGGTCTCCCTGGCCGTCTGAGCCAGCTCGGTAAAGTCAATTTCGATGCCCAGCATCCTGACGAGCACCTGAAGCACCGCCAGAGCCGCCACCGGGTTCTGGATTCGGGTGGCATGCATCGGCACCTCGCCTAAAAGGCAGATGCCCTCAATCTCCCTCTCCTTGGTTACGCCCAGCAGCAGCCCGTTAAGTCCTGAGATTTGCAGGTTGCCCCTCTGTACCAGGTCGTATTTCTCCAGCTCCCCGGTCATATGCGGGCTGGTGGCTACCCCCCACACCCGGGGCTGCTCGGTGTGGTGGATGCGGCTCAGGGCGGCGGCACAAGTATATATTCTCTTGACCTGAAACCTCTCGGCGACATCGAGGACGCAGTTAGCCAGCTCGTAGCCCTTGGTGTAGGGCTGGTCTTCGCCGATAAATAGTATTAAATCGCTCCCTCCGCCCTTGTTTTTCCAGTAGTAGAACAGGCTCTGGGGGAACTGCGGTTCCTCGACCACATTGTCTTTAGCCACCACCCCGATGGCGTCAAAGAAGGCGGAAGGCTCGATTTCGCCCAGTTCTTTAAAGTCCAGGCTTTTCTTGAGGTAGCTGGCGGCTATAATGGATACGTTGCCGATGCCCGGCCAGGAAGCCAGCATATTGGGCGTATTAAGCTTGGGTCGGGCGTAAAGCTTGATTAAGTTTTTCATTTAAGTAACCCCATCCCTTCCCTTTTAAAATTTATGTTTTTCTTCCCGCCTCTCCCCCCCATTTAAACATATCTCTTATTTCCCACCCTGCCCGCCCTATGAGGGCTTCACCCCTCTTAGACTCCCCCATTTGTCAAGCCAAGATAGAGCGACAGCCATTTACTTACTCCCTCAATTTGTAAATATCAACTAGTGGCTGACTTGCTCCTTATGGACTCTATCTAGATTTTCCTTTTTTGACTGAGCAAGTTGCAGGAGATATTCGTACTCTTCTTTTAAACATTTCTCTTTCATACTCTCTGCGTATGATTTGGCTCTCTCAAACATTTCCAGCACCTTATCACAAGGGTAATCATTACATGTCCCGCAATTATCAACGCTTTTCTCTAACGCGCATTCGCGAATGCTGTACCGGCACCAATTCGCGGACAAACAGCCATAGCAAACCATCTCTTCTGGTGGCACTACATGGTCTCGCCAACCTCGTCTCCTCCATATTGCTGCCACTTCTCTTAGTTGCTCGATATCTCCACTTTGGGTGGCAATATATCTTAAGCAAGTATTACAGTCATTACCACAAAGAGCCAGTTTAAGCATTAGTTATTCCTTGCTCGCTACCGACAGGCGGGGGCAGTAAATAGGCGGGGTGTTGACCAAACCGCCCACCCACTCCGCCTCGTTGCCGATGGCGGTAACCTCCTTAAGAATCTGATAGACATTACCGGATACCATGGTATTTTTGACCCTACCCACTATTTTACCACTTTCCACTTTATAACCTAAAAGGACATTGCCGCTGAAATCGCCGCCTAGGATATTGCCCTGATCGGCGCCCATAAGCTGCTCAATAACCAGCCCCTCTTTGATATCGCTTACCATTTCATCAAAGGTGGTCTTGCCCGGGGCGATGACCAGGGTGCTGGCTGAGGGGACGGGCAGTCCACCACCCCGGTGACCGCTGCCGGTGCTTTTGGTGCCAGCTAAGGCGGCGGTCTGCAGGTCGTAAAGAAAGCTGGCTACCTTTCCTCCCTCAATGAGAGGGGTGCGCTGGCTGGGTATGCCTTCGTCATCGCAGGGGCGGCTGTGGGGGCGGTAGGGAATAGTGGGGTCGTCCCAGAGCCAGAGCTTTTGGTCAAATACCGGCTGGCCAAGCCTGTTGCCAATGGGTGAAGCCCCCTCGAGGACGGTCTTGCCGTTGAAGGCCGTCATCAGGGAGGGAATAAAGGCGCTTACCACCCCGCGTGGGGTGAAGACTACCGGTAGCTCTCTGGTGGGCGCCGATGCCTGGTTTCTGGCTAGCTCCAACTGCTGGAGCACCACCCTGGCTATATCCTGGGGCCGGGTTATGAGACGACCGGAGCTCTGCCACTCGCCGACGAAGAGCATATCGGTATCCCTAATTAAGCTGCCGATAATGCCCAGGCTGAAGATGCTCTTCTTATAGCTGGCTTGCCCGCCCCGAGAGTTTATGAGCTCTAGTGAAATTGTCTCTTTAGCCACCATGGCCTCACAGATTATATCCGGGGTGTGTTCGGTGATGATGGCGATGAGTTCGGCGCCCAGCTGGCTCATTTTCTCTATGGGGGTGGACTCAACCGCCGGGTCCATGGTGTCAATTTTGGGGTAGGCGGTGAGGGAGGGAAGCTCAAACCTGGCCCGCATGCCGAACTGGGCGGCTTCAACAGCGTTAGCCACCAGACTCTGGCGGTCAGAAGGCTCGGTGGTGGTGGCATAGCCGAGCCTGCCTTCCTTGATGATGCGCAGTGCCAGATGGGTGCTCTGCTTGCTTTGAACATGCTTCAGGCGGTTGGCTTCAAATTGCACCGGCATCTCCTCTGAGGAGACCATAAAAACCTCGGCGGCTTCGGCTACCCTTTTGGCTTGAGCCAGAATATCTTCCACTAGCTACCTCCCACCAGGCAGTGGCTAATTCTGATGTGGGGGCTGCCGTTAGACACGGGCAGGGGCATCTGCCCCGCCTTGCCACAGCCGCCGCCCTGGTTCATATCCAGGTCGCTAGCGATGGCGTCTATATTATTGAGGGTGGTGAAAACGTTGCCGGTGAGCACTACCGGTCTTAAAGCCTCGGCTACCCGGCCGTTACGAATCATATAAGCCTCGCCGGCGGAGAAGGTGAACATCTCCATGCTGGTGGTGCCACCGAACCAGTTCTTGGCGTAGACCCCTTCTTTGATATCGGCGATTATTTCCTCAAAAGAGCTTTTTCCCGGCTCAATATAGGTATTGGTCATGCGCACAATAGGCGGGAAATTATAGTTGATGGCCCGGGCGTTGCCGGTGGGCGCCTCGTTCATCCTGGCGGCGGTCTCCCGGGAGTGGAGCCTGCCCACCAGTTCCCCTTCTTTGATAAGGTAGGTCTTTTTTGCCGGCACCCCTTCATCGTCGTACTTATAGCTGCCGCGCAGTCCGGGCAAGGCGGCACTATCCACGATGTTAAGCTCCCTGCTACCGAATTTCCGGCCCAGAACCATGATTTGGCGCAGGCGCTCGTTTTCATAGACGTGGTCTGCCTCCGATAAATGTCCAAAGGCTTCGTGGACGAAGACACCAGCCAGGACCGGGTCTAAGACCACGGTATACTCGCCGCCCTTTACCTGAGGGGCGGTCAGTAGCGCCACGGCGTGCCTGGCCATCTCCTCCACCGGCTGGTGGAGCCCCCGCATTGAGCCGAAATCGCCCCGGCTGCCCAGGCTCAAACTCACCTGCTGTACCTGGCTATCACCGGCGGCGACAGCGCTCAGGCGCAGGGTGATATCCGTCCGCGATTGCTGGATAAAGCTGCCCGCCGAGTTTAAAAAGATGGTCTTTTTGTGGCTGTCGGCGTAAGCAATGACCGAGGTCTGGAGCTTGGGGGTGCGCCAGATAATGTCGTTATATTCGTCAAGGAGCTGCTTCTTTTCGGCGAGAGATATGACCAGCGGGCTATCTTGTTTGGTGGCGACGCTGTCAACTATTGGTTCAACCGGGGCCAGCTTGCTTTCTTCCCTGCCGACGAGCCTTGCC
The DNA here is from genome assembly GCA_964597155.1 of uncultured Dehalococcoidales bacterium. Lineage (GTDB taxonomy): Bacteria > Chloroflexota > Dehalococcoidia > Dehalococcoidales > BS750m-G39 > DUEC01. The sequence continues at coordinate 8,828 of CAZQXA010000021.1, read as the reverse complement.
TGTTTTACCGCCAGCTCTACTCTGGCGGGGAGGTTGCCGAGGTCGTTGAAGCTGGTGAAGCCCCAGCCGCCTTTTACCAGGGCGCGGACATTGCCGCCGACGGCGGTAGACTGGCCAACGGACTCCAGTTCCTTGCCCCGGTAGGTGATGTGGCTCCGCTGGCTTTCCTCAAGCCTAGCCTCTATGTAGTCGGCGCTGTGTTTTTTGAACGCCTCAGCTAGCTGCTGACTGGCGGCTTGGATATCAGGCATGACAGGGATAGTTTACCCAGCCGCTGGTATGGCTGTCAATCTATTTTTGGCTATTCGTGGATTCGGCTTAAGTACCAGCCGCCGCCCGGCATATCCCGATAGATATCATAGACCAGACCCCGGCTGGTCTTGACCCTGAAGTAGTTCCGTTTAATCTCCTTTCCCCACCACTCCTCAACCGCCTGCCAGTGCTCGTAGACCTTGGTTACACGCTGTTTCTCTCCATTTCTGGCCAGGCTCAGCGGCACCCCCTGGACGTTCACTTTTACCTTAAGCTCTTCCGGTTTTTCCAATATCCTAGCCAATTCTCTTGTCCCCCCTTAAAACTTATAGCTTGCGTAACACTCCGATTACCCTACCCTGAATCTCTACCTCATCGGGCGGGAAGTACATCGGCTCCATCTCTCTGTTGGCTGGCTCCAGCCTAATCTGGCCATCTTCATGGTAGACCTTTTTTATGGTTACCTCCTGCGCTGTTTTCAGCCAGACCGCCGCCATCTCCCCCTCCTCCACCGTGCTTGCCGGCTGCATCAGGACGATATCTCCGTCACTAATCAGGGCGTCAATCAGGGAAGTCCCCTTTACCCTGAGGGCGTAGATGCCTTTCCGGCTCCGGATTAATTCATCAGTTAGCTGGAGTGTCTCCTCAGGGACTGAGGTCCAGCTATCGGCGGTGGGCACCGGTATCGGTTTACCGGCGGCAATGGTTCCCAGCAGGGGCACCAGGGCAATAGCCCCCTGTTTTCTCTCCACCAGCTGGATGCTGCGGAAGACCTCCGGGTCGCGGCGGATATGCCCCTGGCTTTCCAGCTTATTTAAATGGTACTGCACTACAGAGGGCGTGCTGATTTTGCACCCCCGGACAATGTCCCTGACGGTGGGGGCGTAGCCCCGCTCATCAAGGAACTTGCCGATAAAGTTCAGGATGCGCAACCGCGTACTGGGAGCACCAGCCATAGTTGCCTCCTTGGTACATTTGTTCTTAAAACAAGTGTATCATACCAATTGGCGGTTGTCAAGAGTCGGTTTTTTGTGGGGCAAGAAGCCTATGAGGGTGGGTTGGGTGGGGAAAAAGCACTGGGGGAGGTGGTAGCAAACAATTGACAGCTTTGGTCTCTAGAGCTAAAATTGGTTGGAACCAGCGGGTCTTTGTTTTCCTTATTTTCTGGTGGGATGACTTGGCGCTATCTATCCTAAAGCCTTGATAAGATAGTTTGGCATAAGCTTGGAGAGAAAGGGGGCTTATATTGAGCCAGCAGGTCGCTGAACCTAAAGTAGCCGTTAACATCAACGAGGAGTATTGCAGCCGTTGCTCTATCTGCCGTTCCCTCTGCCCCTTTGATGCCATAACCAAAGATGCCGAAAGTGGCAAGATTATTCTGGATATAGCCAAGTGCCAGGTTTGTGGCATCTGCTACTCCGCCTGTCCGGCTAAGGCTATTGATATTATCTATTATGACTGTGGTTCTTTGCTCTCCTATCTGGAAAAGGTAAAGCCGAAGTATAAAAGCGGTAACCTGGTTATCATGTGCAAGGGGAGCGCCCCCGACTTTGCCGGCATAGAGAAGCTATTCGGGGTATCGGATTTTATCCCGCTGTCTGTCCCCTGTGTCGGCCGTATTTCCGAGGAGTTGCTCCTGCAGGCAATGGCTACGGGGATAAAGAAAGTCTTTATCCTTGCCTGCGATGAGGACTACTGCCGCTTTGAGAGGGGCAGCCCCCTCACCGGGCGCCGGGTCCTGGCCCTCAATCGCTTACTGGAACAGCTGGGCTACGGCCAGGAGGCGGTAACCCTGAAGCGGAACAGCCTCAAGGTAAAGGTGGATAAAGACCTCTGCATCGCCTGCGGCAACTGCGTCTTTTACTGCCCCTACGGTGCCCCCAAACTGGAGAGCGTGGGGGGAATAAGCTTTGACCTGGCTGCCTGCCGTGGCTGCGGCTTATGCGTGGCTCTTTGTCCGGCTTTTGCCCTCGACCTGGATAACTGGGAGAGGGAGCGAATTTCAACCCTGATTCCCCAGCTTTTGGCGAAGATTAAGCCGCCCAAGATTCTGGTCTTCCGCTGCCAGTGGGCGGTATACCCCCCGCTGGACGGGGATATGAGCCCTAATATTGCCACCATAGATTTGCCCTGCGCCGGCCGGGTTGAGGCCGTTCATATCCTGGAGGCGCTCGAAAACGGCGCCGATGGTGTGGTGATGGTTGCCTGCTCCCCAGATGACTGCAAGCAGGAAGGGGTGAGCGCCAAAGCCGAGCATGTGGTGGCTAAAATAAAGGAGAGGCTGGGGCAGATAGGCCTGGGGGATAAGCTCCACTTCTGCTCGGTGTCTCCCCGCTACCCGGGACAGGTGGAGGAGGAAATACAGCAGTTCCGTGAGGGCATAAAAGCTATCGTTTTGAAAGAGGGAAGGTAAATGATTGTAACCACGCTGAAGCCCCTGGATGAGATTTTAGATTCTATCTCCCCCTATCGCCGGATTTTGATTGCCGGCTGCGACGGATGCACCCAGCCGCCGAGGGGCTTGAGGGAAGCCAAGACCCTAAAACAGCTACTTGAGCTGGCCGGTAAGCTCAGGGGCAAGGACTTCCAGTTCAAGGTGACCTCGGTGGTCAAGCAGTGCGATTCCGTGCTGACCACCTCGGCGCTAAAGCCCTATGTTGAGGATGTGGAAGCGGTGCTTTCCCTTGCCTGCGGCGCCGGCCCGCAGACTGTAGCCGCCTTCTTCCCCGACCTTCCCGTCATCCCGGCCCAGAACTCCCACTTCGTCGGCATAGAGGACAGGGAGGGGGGCGTCATGTATGATAGTTGTTCCGCCTGCGGCGATTGTGTTTTAGCCCTGACCGGCGCTGTTTGCCCGGTTACCCGCTGCGCCAAGAGTTTGCTTAACGGTGCCTGCGGCGGTGCCAGGAATGGTAAGTGCGAGATGGACCCGGAGAGAGACTGCGCCTGGGAGCTTATCTACAATCGGCTGGAAAGGCTGGGCCAGCTGGAGCGTATCCGGGCGTTTCGTCCCCCGCGCGATTACCAGAAGAAGGGCTGGAAGGTAGCCCCTTAAAACCAGTCCCCCTCATTCAATTGCAGATATAGCCCCTAGCTGATATAATCAAACAGCTATGGTTCCGCCTAAGAAATCTATAAAAAGCGATAGTGAAAAACTGGAGACAATGCGCCACTCGGCAGCTCATGTCCTGGCGGAGGCGGTGCTGTCCCTCTTCCCCGAGGCTAAGTTCGGCATCGGGCCGGCAACTTCTGACGGCTTTTACTATGACTTTGATTTACCCCGCCCTCTGACCCCGGATGATTTGCCCCTCATTGAGGCTAAGATGCGGGAGGTAATTGCTGCCGATCTCCCCTTTAGCCGGAAGGATGTGGCTAAAGAAAAGGCTAGGGCGCTTTTTGCCGCCCAGCCCTACAAGCTGGAATTGATTGATGAAATCCCCGATAAAAAAGTTGGTTTGTACCGGCAGGGAGCTTTTGTTGATTTGTGCCGGGGACCACACGTTGGCTCTACCGGCGAGGTAAAAGCTTTTAAGCTGGTCAGTATTGCCGGTGCCTACTGGCGTGGTGATGAGCACCGCCCTATGCTGCAGAGGGTATACGGCGTTGCCTTTGAAACCGAAGAAGCTCTGGCCGAGCACCTTCGAAGGCTTGACGAGGCGGCCAAGCGCGACCACAGAAAATTAGGCCGGGAGCTTGACCTCTTTAGCCTCCATGAGGAGGCTGGCCCGGGCTTGGTTCACTGGCACCCCAAGGGGGCGGTGATACGCCGTGTTATTGAGGACTTCTGGAAGGACGAACACATCAAGCGCGGCTATGACATAATCTATACCCCCCATATTGCCAAGCTGGACTTATGGAAGACCAGCGGCCACTGGGAGTTTTACCGCGATTACCTCTATAGCCCCATGGATGTTGAGGGGCAGGAGTACATTATCAAACCGATGAATTGCCTGGGGCATATCCTGATATATAAGACCAGCCAGCGCAGCTACCGGGAGTTACCGCTTCGCTATGCCGAGCTGGGCACGGTCTATCGCTACGAGCGCTCCGGGGTGCTGCACGGCTTGTCTCGGGTCAGGGGCTTTACTCAGGATGATGCCCACATCTTCTGCCGCTTTGACCAGCTGGAGGATGAGGTGGTGGGGGTGCTGGACCTGGCCCTGTTCATGGTGGATGCCTTCGGCTTTAGTAGTTACCAGGTTTTTCTTTCCACCCGCCCCGAAAAGTATGCTGGTGATACCAAGGTCTGGGAAGAGGCTACCGAAACTTTGGCTAGAGCGCTGGCCCGGCAGAAGATTAGCTATGAGGTAGACCCCGGGGAGGGCGTGTTTTACGGGCCCAAGATAGATATTAAGTTTGAGGATGCGGTGGGACGGGGGTGGCAAGGCCCCACCATTCAGGTTGATTTTAACCTCCCCCAGCGCTTTGAGGTTAACTATGTCGGTGAGGACGGGAGAGAGCATATGGTAGCCATGGTGCACCGCACCGTGCTGGGGAGCATGGAACGCTTTCTAGCCTCGCTGATTGAGCATTACGGCGGAGCTTTCCCGCTATGGCTGGCGCCGGTTCAGGTGAAGGTGATTCCGGTGGCTGACCGCCACCTGGAATACGCCCGTAAGCTGGGGGATGAGCTTAAAAGCGGGGGGGTAAGGGTGGTGGTTGACGAGCGCTCGGAGACGGTAAACATGAAAATCCGGCAGGCGCAGCTAGAGAAGATACCATATATGCTGGTTGTCGGCGACCGGGAGGTGGCTGAAACCACTGTTTCCGTCCGCCTACGCAGCGGCGAGCAGCTGTCTTCTCTACCCTTTGCCAGCTTCAAACAGGACCTAATCAAGTCTATAGCTAATCGGGACAAGGAGCTAGGGCGGTAACTTGACTAGTATTAAGCTGTTATGCTATAGTTTTGGCTCTAGAAAGTGCTTTAGGGCGTGGGGGAGGTAAACAGGATATAGTTAAGACGCTGCGAATTAACCAGGGCATTAGAGCCAGGGAAGTCCGCTTGGTGGGTGAGAAGGGGGAGCAGTTAGGGATTATGCCTTTGAGCCAGGCACTGGAGACGGCGAGGAGGCATGACCTTGACTTGGTGGAGGTAGCCCCTACCGCAGTACCGCCGGTATGCCGCCTGCTTGATTACGGAAAGTATAAGTATGAGCAGACCAAGAAAGAGCGCGAGCTTAGGAAAAGCCAGAAGGTTTCCCTTTTGCGTGAGGTCAGGCTGAGGCCTAAGATTGATAACCATGATTTTGAGTCCAAGGCCAGGCTGGTAAAGAAACTGCTGGGTGAGGGGGACAAGGTCAAGGTTACGGTGAGGTTCAGGGGGCGTGAAATCACCCACCCTGAGCTTGGCTGGAGGTTGCTGCAGAGGATGACGGAGTCCCTACAGGGGGTGGCGGCTATTGCCCGGCAACCGTTAATGGAGGGGAGAAGTATGGCCATGATCCTCTCGCCGGGAGCAACCCAGAAGGCTAAAACAAGCGAGGAAGTGAAAGAGGTTAAGAGTGCCCAAACTCAAAACCCATAAGGGAGCTAAGAGGCGCTTCCATATAACCGGTAGCGGCAAAATTATGCGAGTTAAGGGTGGCAAGAGCCACCTGCGTCGCCGCAAGTCCAAGCGGACCCGCCGTCTCTTTGATGAGACCATACCGGTCAGTCCCGCCGACAAGACGCGGGTGAAGAGGCTTTTACCCTACGGAGTAAAATAGGGGGATATCTTTTTGAGAATAAAGAGAGGTATAACCGTTCGTCGCCGCCACAAGAAGTTATTAGCTATGACCAAGGGGCATAGGGCAACCCGGCATTCCCTTATCAAACGGGCTCGCGAATCTATGCTCCATGCCTTGTCTTACGCCTATGCTCACCGTCGGGAGCGAAAGGGTGATATGAGGCGGCTGTGGATTCTGCGGGTCAATGCTGCCAGCCGAGCCCAGGGTCTTACCTATGGTCAGTTTATCTACGGCTTGAAGAAGTCGGGGATTGAAATCAACCGCAAGATGTTGGCCGATATGGCGGTCAGGGAGCCGGAGGCCTTTGCCAGCCTGGTAACCATAGTTAAGGGCAAGGTCCAGAGCTAGGGTTATTAATAAATCCTATTCCCTTTATCCCCTTCCCTTTAACAAAGGGAAGGGGAGTTTTTTAAAGAAGAAACGAGGAATAGTTGATGCAACCAGCCAAGAGAACGATTGGTGCTATTTCTAAAGGCTACGGCTTCATAAAGAGGCAGCAGCGCGATTGGAAGGTATCAGTCGGGCGGACAAACCTGGCCTGGTTCTTCTCCGGGCTGCTTAGTCCTTACCTCTCCGTTTATATTATCGCCCTGGGGGCAACTGCCACCCAGCTGGGCATTGTTAACAGCCTGGGAATGATAGTGGGTGGCCTGGCGGGTCTATTCCTGGGAACGCTAATGGACAGGATTGGTGTTAAGAGGATTTACCTTCTCTCCATTGCTCTGCTGGCCATAGGATACCTATTTTTCGGTTTAGCTCAGGGTTGGCTAATTGTTATTGTGGCGATGATGGCATCCGGGCTGGGAAATTCAGTGACCATGCAGTCCTGCGGGGTCATTTGTGCCAATTCGCTAGCCAGCAAGGAACGAGCCACCGGCATGGCCCTGTGCGAGACTGTTTCTTTGGGGCCAATAAGCATTATCGCCCCTATGGTTGGGGCTTTGCTGGTCACCGCCTTTGGCGGTATAAATGCCAACGGCATCAGGCCCCTGTTCTATATCTGTTTAGCCGGCACTGTTGGCACCTTTTTTCTTATTCTTACTCAACTATCCGACCGCAGGTGGGGAAGCACCGCCGGGATGAGCCCTAACCCTTTTAAAGGCATCTCTGAGGTTTTCAAGAAGGGGCATAACCTGAAGCGATGGATTTTTATCTACTCTATAAGCATCCTGCCCTCGGGTATGGTTACGCCCTTCGTGCAGGTTTTTGCCCATGATATCAAGGGGGCTGACCAGTATATACTGGGGGTAATGGTTACAGCCGCTGGAATAGTGCCCATCGTTCTTGGAATCTTTTTGGGGCGGTTGACTGATAAGTGGGGGCGGAAAAAGCTTATCTATATGTCAATGCCTTTTGTCTGGCTGGCTAACCTGATACTTATCTGGTCACCAAACACCGCCTGGCTGGTGGTATCCGGTGCTTTACAGGGTTTCTATATAATGAGCGGGCTTCCCGTCAGGGCAATGAGCCGGGAGCTGGTCCCTCCCGAACAGATGGGCAGGTGGCTGGGAATCCTGGAATTTTGTAGCATGGTGTTTGCCGCTGGCTCGGTCTATCTGGCTGGTCTTATCTGGGACCACATTGGTCCCGAGTATATCTTTCTGGCGGTTATTGCTATAGACATCCTTATCAGGATTCCCTTGCTGATAAGAATGCCGGAGACACTGCCTTCACAGAACAAGGTCCAGTAGATTATTAAAATACTATCCTCTTCATTAGAAACTCAAAGCACGAAATCCTAAATACTAAATGACATAATTCGTACCCGTTTAGAGTTTAGATATTAGGATTTAGAAATTTCTCCCCGCCTCTCCGTGCGTTTTTCTTCCCACCCGCCCGCCCTATGGGCGTCTGCGGGTTATTCCTTATATGTAACCCATCGCGTCACAGTTCTTGGAATGAATTGACGTAGTCCTGACAAGTAGCCTGAATGATGCCTTCTGCTAACTTGGCAAACTGCTTCATCATTCTGCAACTGGTATTGTAAGCCCACTTTGCTCCCTTGAGGGTGCAAATTTCATCTATCCAAATACGACGGCCTTCATCGGGTATAGGTTCAGGGGGATGAACTACAGGTTGTGGAAGAAGGATATTTTTCTCCTCAAGTTTCCTTGCCCATTTGGGTTTCTGATTCTGTTCGTCATAGAAGGGCATCTTGTAATGAATTATGTCGTTCCGAATGGACACAAGTGAAACAAAATCCTGAAAAGGAGATTGGCTTTCATCAAAGGCTTTCTGCCACAAAAGGATTGGCATCATTCGGTATTTTGTTACCAAGTCTTGCTCTTTTAGCATTTCCAAGATTTTTAGCTGGTTTTTCTCAGCTGAGTCTGCCAGTTTCATGGCTATCCGATTTTTTAAAATTTGTATATTGATTGCGATTCGTTCGTTGATAAAAACTTCGAGTGCTGTAATGCTCATGATGTAGGCATCGAGGAACATAGGGGAAAAGTAATTGTCTTGAGAGATGGCAGTTTTGCTATCAGCCACGTTTTGGGGAGGAGAGAGACAAGAGTCACGAGCCCTGTTCATGAAGTAATCAGATTTAGCAACCGAAATTTTCATCGGGATTTTCATATTATCTAGTCTAACACAAAACTGGACGGATTGCTTAGAGAACTTAAGTAGGGTTGTTAGAGGGGCGTTAGCCCCTCTTTTATAATATCTTCCCCCTCTCAAAGATTGGAGAGGGGGATACAGGGGGTGAGGTTGATAACTTCCTTGACCGTACTGCTAGTGATAACCTATAATCCAAGACAGCCATGTCAAAGCAGCTTGAAGAACTAAAATCAAATGCCTTACGAGAGCTGGAAGCCACTAGCAGCATTAAGGAGCTGGAAGCCTGGCGGG
>CAZQXA010000020.1:0-14934 GCA_964597155.1 uncultured Dehalococcoidales bacterium | reverse complement strand
AATTGGTGGCCTCTTTTAGTTTAGAGTGGCAGGAGACGCACTGCTCTAATTGGGGGCGGTAGCCGACCTCGTTCAAGACGTGAAGCTCAAAGTGGCGCAGGACCAGTTCGTTATTGCCGCCCTGGCTTAAGTTTTGCATGGTCTCCAGCAGTAGCTGGAAAACGGGGTAGTCCTCGACATCATCGGCGGCGAACTGGTTGACCAGCTCAGTGGCATAGAGGGCATAGGAGGCAAGCTCCAGGTTGCTTTTTAAGGGCAGGAAGCTGTTGATGGTCTGGCTGCCGGTTATGGTATCCAGGTTACGCCCCCGAGCCAGCGATACCAGGCTGTGGGTGAGCAGTTCCAGGTGCCCCGACATCTTGCTCCGCGGGCGCCTGACCCCCTTGGCTACCGCCTGAATCTTGCCCAGGTGAGGGGTATAGAGGGCGAGGATTCTATCCGCCTCCCCCAGCTTGGTCTTTTTGATTATTATGGCTTCGGTCTGGTAGTTTCTTGGTCTGGTCATTTGCGTGTTCTTGTTCCCTATGCCACTTAAGGACGGAGGTGAAGCCTTCCTTAAAGAGCGGTGGGTGGGAAAAGATTTAAAAAGGGGAGGGGAAAACCCTAGCCCTCCTCATTAAACCAGCCTTCTTTGGTCAGAATCTCTCCGGCCATCATAGTGCTGGGGACATCTCCCCTGGCTACCTGAACCGCCGCCCTGCCGGCGACGGCAGCGGCAATGCGGGCTACCGCCTGGTGGGTGAAGCCGGCGCAAAGATAAATAGATTGCACTCCCTGTTTTTGCACCAGCTCTTTAGCCACATCAACTGCCTGGTCAAAATTCGTCATCTCAATGATTACCGCTGTCAGTTCCGCCTTGTCGGTCTTGATAGTCGCCCGGTGCTGGGCGGGGTCACCATCGGGCGACATGATGATAAACGCTGATTTGAACATGATACTAGCTCCTTTCTAAAATTCCTGCCTGCCTTCAATAGCTCTGGTAAGGGTAACATCATCGGCGTATTCCAGCTCGGTGCCGAAGGGGAGTCCCCGGGCAAGGCGGGTAACCTTGATGCCCAGTGCCGAAATCAGCTTGTTTAAGTACATGGCGGTCTGCTCCCCTTCTAGCGTGGGGTTGGTGCCCAGGATGACCTCGGTTACCGAGCCGTCCTTCAGCCGCTCCATAAGCTCTTTGATTCTTATATCCTCGGTGCCTATTCCCTCGGTGGGGGAGATAGCGCCGTGGAGCACATGGTAGCGCCCGCTATAGCTCTTGGTGTGCTCCAGAGCCAGAATATCCTGAGGCTGCTCCACGATGCAAATCTGGGTCGGGTCTCGCTGGGGACTGCGGCAGATGGGGCAGGGGTCGGCATCGGTGATATTAAAACAGACCGAGCACAGCCTGGTCTTTTTCTTTACCGAGAGTATGGCGCTAGCCAATAGCTTGGTCTGCTCGTCCGAGGCTCGGAGCAGGTGGTAGGCAAGGCGCTGGGCGCTCTTTGGCCCGATGCCAGGCAGTTTATTCAGTTCCTGGATAAGCCTGGATACCGCATCGGCGGTAGGTATTTCTTGGTTCAATGCTAGCTCTCCTCTAAGTCAGGTCAGCCCCGGGATTTTAAAGCCCCCGGTTAGTTTACCCAGGCGCTGGGCGGCAAGCTCCTGGGATTTGGCGATGGCTTCGCTTACCGCGGTTAGTACCAGGTCCTCCAGCAGTTCGGCGTCATCAGGGTTTATCGCCTCCGGCGCTATTTTTATCGATAGTATCTTCTGGTGGCCGGTCATGGTAACCTTAACCGCGCCTCCGCCGGAAGAGGCTTCAACCGTGGCTTCGGCTAATTCCTGTTGAGCTTTGGCTAGCTTGGCCTGAAGCTCCTGGGCTTGGCGTAGGGTAAACTTATTCACTTCTCCTCCGTGCTGGTAACCTGGGCACCCATCTTTCTAAGTGCTTCTACCAGGTGGTTGTCTTCTGGCTCATGGATACAACGCACCTGGCAGGGATGCCCCAGGAAGTTACTTATAATTTCCCTGACCACCTGTTGATTTTCGGCGGTCTCCATCTTTTCCTTGTGAATGGGGTATCTGAAAGCTAGGACCACGGTATTGTCTTTGATGTCCACCGGTTTGACCCCGGCGCTTCTGAGGATAGCAATCGCCGCCGTTCTTTTAATATGCTCCGGCGCCTGCTCGATGACCTGCTTCCAGTTTAGCCTCAGGCGCTCAATCTCGCTATGGAGTCCCGCTGGGGTGGTGGAGGTATTCTCCGCCTTCGGCGGCTCTACCTTTAGTGTATCTTTGGGCACATCGCTAGCCTTGGGCTTGGCCCTTTGTGTCTTGGCTGGGGAGACCTCTAGCGGTGGGGGAGGTTGATATTGCGGTGGGGTGGTGGGGCTTTCTTTTTCCCCGACCGGGGCTTGAGCGCAGTCAACCAGGGCTAACTCTAGAGGCAGGGTGGAGTAGTTATCAAAGCCAATCTCCAGCTGGCCGAAGAGCTTTATCGCTTTTATTATCTGGGCCAGGGAGGCTTTAGCCGCCAGCTCTTTGAGCTCGGCTATGTCCTCAGTGGTGAGGTCTACCGCTGCCTCGGAGCCGGTTTTTATCAGCAGCAGTTCCCTCAAATAAGCCACCAGCTCCCGGTTAAACTGGCGCAAGTCCAGGCCGTCACTGTTGACGCTGTTTATAGTTAACACCCCGGCTGAAATATCGTTGTTTACCATGTGCCGGATAAGCTCCTTGGCTCTTTTGTCTCCGGTGATGCCCAGAACGGCTTGAATCTGGTGGAGTTTAACCTCGGTGCCATAGTAGGTGGTCAATTGTTCCAACAGGTTTTCTGCGTCCCGCAGGCTGCCGGTGGCGCTTTTGGCAATGAGGCGCAGTCCATCCGGCTCTATGTGGATGCCTTCGGCATCACAGATCTTGGTTAATTTGGCAACCACATCTGCCTGAGAGATACGCCTGAAGTCGAAGCGTTGGCATCGGGATAGAATGGTGGGTGGGACCTTATGGATTTCAGTGGTAGCCAGGATGAAGATAACATAGGGCGGCGGCTCCTCAAGGGTCTTGAGCAGGGCATTGGCCGCTTCCTTGGTGAGCATATGTACCTCGTCTATAATATAGACCTTGTGTTGGGCTTGGCTGGGGGCATAGTTGACCCTCTCGCGAAGTTCTCTGATTTCATCAATGCCCCGGTTGCTGGCGGCATCAATCTCGATCACATCCAGAGCCCGGCCCTCGGTTATTGCCCGGCACATGTCACAGGCGTTACACGGTTTGTCTTTGCCTTGACTTAAGCAGTTCACCGCCTTGGCCAGGATGCGCCCGGTGCTGGTCTTGCCCGTTCCTCTTGGGCCATAGAAAAGATAGGCATGAGAAACGCGGTCGCTTTTGATAGCGTTACTTAAGGTCTGTGTTACCTGTTCCTGACCGACTACCTCGGCCAGGGTTTGGGGGCGCCACTTGCGATAAAAAACTTGAGAAGCCATCTTTGCTGCTTCTATTATACCCTATATCGGCTGGTTTCCAAAGTGGTTTTTGGGGTAAATAGACGCTGTTTATAAAAAATAAAAGCCAGCTTTACTAGTTTTAATGACTCCCTAAATATACCGGCTAGTAAAGCTGGCTAATATGAGCTTGGATGGCGGCTTATAGTAGCGAAGGTATATCCTTGGCTGCGTCTTCTATCTCTTTAAGTTTGCCCTCGACCTGTTTTTCCCTGCCTTTAGAGGCGTGGATAAACTGGGTGGCTACTTCATAGTATCCCTTTATTTTTTCCACAGAGCCAAGTTCAGATAGGACTAGGGTTACATCTAAAGTGCTTTTCTCTCTGGGGTAATCGCCATTCCTTATCACTGCCTCCGGAGCCATATCTCTTAGATACTCTCCCAGGTCTTTAACCAGGTCCATATTCATTTCTCGGGGTGGTGCCGCGACGAGGTATAGTGCTCTCCCCGACTCCGCCGGGTTGCATTTCACTGAAAGCTCGCTTAAGGCTTCATCCATCGCCTGAATTCCCCGATGGGTCTCGGTGCTCTTCTTCCTGAAATTCCGGCCCAGTCTGAAGAAGCGGAAGCGGGGTAGCTGTGCCTTGCCATAGCCGATTACTGTCCAGCCTACCAGGCTCTGGATTATATCACCGGCATCAACCATCCTGGCCCCGATATGCCGGCGCTTTGTTTCTTCACCGGCACTGAGCAGGTTATAGAATGGCTCAACTATTAAGGTGTTAATCTGGGTCAAGTTGTTTCTAAGCGAGAAGTCCTTCCTGACAAACCTTTGATTGTCGGCCAGAAATACGGCGTCAGCAATGGGGTAGAGGGACTTGAGACAGGTGGCGGCGTTATAAACAGTCCTTTCCTCGGTTCCCTCTTCATGAGAGAAGGGAAGAACAGCCAGGGCATAAATCGGCTTATCCATATAGCGTTCTTTCATCATTTGGGTAAGCACTGGAAGTGCCCCTGAGCCGGTGCCGCCGGCAACACCGGCGATGAGTAAAATGGCATCGGTCTCAAAGAAGCGATGGGCTGTTCTTAGGGCATCTACCACCTTGTCGCCATCCTCTTTGGCTACCTCGGCTCCCAACTCGTTTATTTTGCCTACGCCGTGACCACCAGTCCTTCGACCTCCGACCAGGATTCTATGCTGGTAATCAGGTCTTATGGTTTGTAGCCCGCTTAAATCAGCGGCATCCGTGTTTACGGCGAAGGCGCCGGTGACTATCTCTATCCCGCGCTGGCTGCGTGCCCTTTTGCTTAGTCGGGCGAATTCATCGGCAATCCTGCCGCCGCATTGGCCAAAACCTACAACCACCAATTTCATTTTCTCACCTCGATTTCAAAATATTGTATTATTTTAAGCATAGTTATTTAACAATGTCAACCCTACTTATGGGTAGGGGCTTTTTCCGGCTATATTCCCCGGCTTGCGATGTAGCTGGCAAGGTCAGCCAGGCGGCAGCTATAGCCCCACTCGTTGTCATACCAGGCCAGCACCTTGACCATACTATCGGCAATGACCATGGTGCTGAGGGCATCAACGATGGAGCTGGCAGGGTTGCCCTTGAAATCCAGGCTCACCAGCTCTTCGGTGCAGTATTCCATAATGCCCTTTAACTCCCCAGCGGCCGCTTTCTCCAGTGCCTTGTTGACCTGTTCTACAGTGACCTCTTTTTCCAGGTCGGCGACGAGGTCCACCAGGGAGACGATAGTGGTTGGCACCCTGAGGGCCAAGCCGTGCAGCTTGCCTTTAAGCTCGGGGATGACCTGAGTTACCGCCCTGGCGGCACCGGTGGTGGTGGGAACGATGTTCACCGCGGCGGCTCGTGCCCGGCGCAGGTCTTTGTGGAAGGTATCCAGTAGCCTCTGGTCATTGGTATAGGCGTGAATTGTGGTCATCAGCCCTCTTTTTAAGCCAAAACTCTGGTGCAGCACCTTGACTATGGGGGCAATGCAATTGGTGGTGCAGGAGGCATTGGAGATAATGTTGTGCTTATCCGGCTGATAGCGGTCTTCGTTGACGCCAATGACGATGGTTATATCCTCGTTGCGCGCCGGGGCGGAGATAATTACCTTCTTGGCGCCACCTTCAAGGTGAGCCGCTGCCTTGCTGGCATCGGTAAATAGTCCGCTTGATTCAATCACTATGTCTACCCCCAAGTCTCGCCAGGGGATGTTGGCCGGCTCACGCTCCGCCAGCACCTTTACCTTTTTGCCGTCAACCAAGATGGAATCGTCGGCGGCTTTTACTTCACCGGGGTAGCGGCCATAGGTGCTGTCCCATTTCAGCAGGTGGGCGTTGGTCTTGGTATCAGTCAGGTCATTAATAGCGGCTACCTCCAGTTTGCCCTGGTGGTACTGGTTTGTCGCCCTCAAGGCCAATCGGCCCACACGCCCGAAGCCATTAATCCCGATTCTGGTTGCCATTTTATACCTCCTTCAAGCGATTTTGGCCATTCGCCGACTGCGCTGGAGCATGTCAATGAAGGCTTCAATCCTGGTTTTTATATGTTGGCTTAAGAAGAAATCGTTGTTACCTTCCAGGGTTAGAAGGGGTAATTTCAGGCCGTCTCGGAAGATAATATCACCAATCCCGCGGTGGCAGAAAGCCTGGACATAGTGAATCACCCCGTCAATGCGGCGCCGCTTTAACTCGGTGGTAATGTCCCGCAGTCGGTCGTATATGGAGTAGGGGTAGGTGTAGTTGGAGTATTGCTCGGCCAGGGAATCCCCCGGCTGGGGCATAGCGAACTGGCGCTGGATTTCATTGAAGACCACCCTGGCGCCGTTTTCCTCCAGGTATTTATAGAGGTCTTGGCCGTAGACCGAGGGCACGCCGATATAGGCTATTCTTAGCCAGTCCCGGGGATAGGGTGGGCGCTGCTGGCACTCATCAAGCAGCACCTCTAGCTCCTTTTGGTATCTATGATGGTCTTGATTGAAGTCGGAGGCAGATACCAGCCAGAGGTGGTTCTCCCCACCGCTGGCCACTCCTTCTTTCCAGGTGAGCTCGTCCAGCTTTAGCGCCAGTCGGCGGCAGGGCTCTAATTCGTCTCTGACCTCATTAGCGGCATCCAGGCTGGTATTTAAGGTTTTTGCCAGCGCCTCCAGGGCATCTTGCATTTTAGCGGTATCGGGCTTATCGGGGTAGGCAAAGGGTATGACTTCAAGCTTTTTAAGCCTAAGCACCTCCATGAGCATGATGGTGTTGGAGCAATCGCCGGTGGTAACGCAGAGAACGGTATCGATTTTATGCTCCAGGCATACCCCGTAGATTCCCTTAATCCAGCTACAGCAGTTTAAGGGGAAGCCAGCCCGCTCGGCGATGGTTACCAGCCGTTCCGGGCTGGGGGAAGTGATAAAGACATTATTGAGGTCAACCGGCCGGTAGCCGGCGGCAAGAAGAATCTCTATGGGGACGGTGGTGGTAATACCGATTTTTTTCATTTAGCTTTATCTTTCTTACTATAGAGAAGCTCGCAGGGGAGGTATCTTTCCCTGCCCCAGGCGTGCTCCAGCATTTTAGTCCCCAGCCGGCTATCGCTGGCTAAAATCAGGTGGTAAAAGGGCTGTTTTGAGGGTGAGGCAGGCTTGAAGTCCTCAACATACTTGTAGCCCAGGCTTTTCAGCCCGCTTTTGAATAGCTTAACCAGCTGGCGCCTCGTCTCCTCGGTGCTTATCTTACCCTGTAGCCTTTTCTGCTTAATCTCCTCCCACTGGCGGTTGCCGTAGAGCCTGGTTATCGAAGCCTGGCACTCAGGGCGGGTCAGGTTCCGCAGCAGCGCCATCTCCAGGGGGAATACTATCAGCAGCTCTATTTTATGGCCTCTCCAGTCCTGGCCGTGGGTAGCCAGTTTTTTGATTGTTGACCAGCGCAGCTTCCGGTATCCCGGGGGGTCAATGAAGGCAAAGCTGGATGCCGAGCGGGGGATGAGGTCAAAGACTTGCTGGAGGACTTTCTCGCTGGTGCAGTTACCGCTTATTATTTCTACATCGGCGGTAGGGTAGGGTTCTGCCAGCGCTTTTAGGTTCAGGGCGTCCTGGCTGTCTCTGGCGATAAGGATGTATTTATCAAATTTTCTTTCCGTGCCCAGCGCCCGCAGTGCCGAGTCTTCAATGACGCAGTCGGTGCCTTTGCAGATGCAGTTGCCACAGCCGGCATATAGCTCCAGATAGCAACAGTGGTTATCGTCCAGCGCCCTGGTATAGGCTTCAATATATTCAGCAAAGCACTCTAGCTTGTGGCAGACCCACTTTCTAATCTGCCTGGGAATCTTGGCCGATACCTTTAGTTTGCTCATTGGCTATTGCTTTAGGTGGTAGAATGCTTGTCTGCCGGCGAATTTGCCTTTTTCCCCCAGTTCCCCTTCAATTTTGAGCAGGCGGTTATACTTGGCGGTGCGCTCTGAGCGGCAGGGGGCACCGGCTTTGATTAAGCCGGTATTCAAGCCCACCGCCAGGTCGGCGATGGTGGTGTCTTCGGTCTCGCCGGAGCGGTGGCTTACCACCGCCGTCCAGCCCGCCTGCTGTGCCATCTTGATGGCGGCGATGGTCTCGGTGAGGGTGCCAATCTGGTTTGGCTTGATGAGAATGGAGTTGGACGCCTTTAAGCGGATGCCCTGGCTTAAGCGGCTGGCATTGGTAACATAGAGGTCATCGCCGACCAGCTGGAGCTTGCTGCCCAGGTTTTTGGTCAGTAGCTGCCAGCCTTCCCAGTCGTCCTCAGCCATGCCGTCCTCAATGCTGATAATAGGGTAGGCGGATACCAACTTGACATAATAATCAACCATCTTCTCGGTGTTGAGTGATTTCCTTTCTTTTTTTAGGACATATTGCCTGTCCTTATAAAACTCGCTGGCGGCGGGGTCCAGGGCGATGAAGCAGTCCTTGCCTGGCTTATAGCCGGCCTTTTCCACGGCGGTAAGTATGATTTCTACTGCCTGATGATTAGAGGGCAGGGAGGGGGCGAAGCCCCCCTCGTCGCCGACATTGGTGTTTAAGCCTTTTCTTTCCAGCACCTTTTTCAGTGAGTGGTAGACCTCGGTGCCTATCTGCAGGGCTTGATGGAAGCTTTTGGCTCCCGCCGGCACCACCATGAACTCCTGAAAATCGGTTGAGTCGGCGGCATGCTTGCCGCCGTTTAGGATATTGAACATAGGGACGGGCAGGGTGTAGTAGGTGGTGCTCCTTCCCAGATAGCGGTATAAGGGTAGATCAAAAGAGTTAGCGGCAGCGTGGGCTACGGCTAATGATACTCCCACCATGGCGTTAGCCCCCAGGTGCGACTTGTTGGCGGTGCCGTCAAGTTCTATTAATTTTTGGTCGATGGCTGCCTGCTCTTCAGCCGGCATCCCGATAATAGCGGTGGCAATGTCTTTGTTGACATTGGCTACCGCCTTGAGCACCCCGCGCCCACCGAAGCGGGACTTGTCGCCGTCGCGGAGTTCCACTGCCTCATGCTTGCCGGTGCTAGCCCCGGAGGGTACCGCTGCCCGTCCTCTGGTGCCGTCAGCCAGCTCTACCTCGACCTCCAGCGTGGGATTGCCCCTGGAGTCCAGGATTTCCCTGGCATTGACCTTGAAAATAGTTGACACTTTCTTCCTTTGACTTTTATGAGATAGCTAAATTGAGGGCTTTGTCTACCGCCTCGGCAGCATCTTTTGCCGGAATAATGGACTTGTCCTCCCGTCCGTTTCGCGATAGTGACCAGGTATTCAAGCCGATAACCGGGATGCCGCTTTGCAGGGCGTGGCTTATCTCGGAGAGGGTTCCGTAGCTGCCGCCAATGGCGATAACCGCCTGGGCTGATTTGACCACGGCGATGTTTCTGGCGTAGCCCATGTTGGTAACGATAGGAATCTGCACATAGGGGTTGGCTGTCTGGCTCTTATCGCCGGGCAGGATGCCCACCGTGGTTCCCCCCGCTAAGCTAGCCCCTTTACAGGCGGCCTCCATAATTCCCCCCAGCCCGCCGCAGACCAGGGTAACGCCCCGCCGGGCTAGCTGGCGCCCCACTTCTTCAGCCAGCTTGGCTTCTTTTTTGGTGCAGTTGCCACCGCCAATAACGGCGATGATTCTTTTTTTAGCTGCCATGCGTATAGCGATTATAGCACCTGAGCTTGAACTATGGCAAAGGGATATTTTGTGGGGAATCCTATCCCCTGACCCCTTCCCTTATTATTTGTTGAAGGGAAGGGGGTTAGGTAAGAGAGGGGGCTTCGCCCCCTCTCTAAAAATCTGCTCCCCTGTTTTTAAATGTCTTTCTTCCCACCCAACCCGCCCACAGAGGTTTCACCTCTTTACAACTCTTTTCCCCACCCCTGTTTTCGTGGGTATTTGCATAACTAATGTCGTTGTGCTATAATACTATCTTGATAAAGGTACGGTAATTGAGTCACGAGTCCCCGCTTGCGGGGGATACTTGAGATGCCAGATGTTAGATGATGTCTGGCATTTGTTTTTTAGTCGGTCTGACAACAAAGGAGGTGATTGGTTATGAAGATCAAGATAACAGAGAAAAAGGAGCGGGACATTGAGTACTGTACTAAAGCTGCTATGTATTTCTTTGGAGTTGGTCTGGGTAGTGCGGCCTTGGTGAATATCTGGAATACCTTAGGCCTAATCGATTCCTGGGGTTGGGCGCTCCAAGTGGTGTCAATCTTGTTCCTTGCAACTGCGACAGCAGCGTTCTGCTTTGAAGTAAAGCACCTCTATAATGGGAAACGGAAATAATTAAGAAGAAAGCCTAAACATACCTGGGGGTGTTTAAGAGGGGCGCTAGCCCCTCTTTTTAAAAACCATTCCCCCTCGCATTTTAAGGAGAGGGGGATAAAGGGGGTGAGGTTCTAAATCCCCTAGTTAAACTTGTTCATAGCCGCGGTCAACCCCTCGGTGAGGAGGCAGAGGATAGCTTCACTCACCTTGGGCACAATCTTGTCGATGACTTTCTTTTCATCAGGCGTAAAATCGCTGAGCACATAGGCGATAACATCATCTTCGCTAACTTTAGCCTTATCGGGTCGGCCAATGCCCACCCGAATACGAATAAAGTCCTGACTACCCAGTTCTTGAATAATGGAGTTAATCCCCTTGTGCCCGCCGGAGCTACTGCCGGAGCTTAATCGGATTTTAACCAGAGGCAGGTCAAGATCATCGTGGATTACTAGCAGGTCATTAATATTGATATTGAATTTTCTTATCAGCCGGCTTACCGACTGGCCGCTCTGGTTGACATAGGTCTGGGGCCTGGCTAAAACCACCTCATTACCGGCAGCTTTGCCCAGACCAATGCGGGCCAGCCCTTTCTTCTGGTCGAACTTTATGCCGTGAGTACGGGCAAGGTGTTTAAGGCAGATAAAGCCGATATTATGGCGGTTACTGGCGTAACCCCGCCCCGGATTACCCAGGCCGACGATTAGCTTCATTAAGGTTTTCCCCCCAGAAGGCGGAGTAGTTCTTTTTCATCAATCTGCGTTGTGCCCAGCTCCTGAGCTTTGGCCAGCTTGGTACCCCCGGGGTCGGCACCGACCACCAGGTAGGCTGTCTTGCGGGTAACGCTGTCTTTGGCCGTGCCGCCCAGGGCTTTTATCCTGGCCTCTGCTTCCTCCCGGGGGAAGGCTTCCAGCCTGCCAGTGATAACAAATTCAGTGCCAGCCAGGGGCAGTTCCTGGCCTTTGACCCTCTTTTCCTCCAGCCTGACCCCCGCCTTCTTCAGACTGTTGATAATATCCTTATTTTCTTTCTGCCGGAAGAACATAACAATACTATCGGCAATCTTGGGGCCGATAGTTTCAATGTCCATGAGCCTTTCTCTCGAAGCATTCGCCAGGCTATCAGGATTATCATAGTCAATACTATTGAAATGCCTGGCCAGGATTTCCGCCGTCTCGCCGCCGACATGGCGTATGCCCAGGGCAAAGATAACCCTGGCCAGCGGTCGCTCCTTGCTATCCCTTATTGCTTTTAGCAGGTTGGCAACGCTCTTTTCCCCCATGTTTTCCAGCTCTAATAGTTTTTCTCTCTTTGCCTCCAGCTGGTAGAGCTCGGCGGCATTTTTAACCAGCCCCTTATTAAACAATGTAGCGCTCTGTGCTTCGCCGATGCCCCTGATATCCATTGCCCCCCTCGAGGCGAAATGCTCGATGCGCTGCTGTGCCTGGGCCGGGCAGGCGGCATTGGAGCAGTAGTACATTACCTCGCCCTCGGGCTTGAAGACCTCGGCGCCACATACCGGGCAGGCCGGACGTTTTTTGGCCTTGTCGTAGAGCTTTTCTAGGAGGCTGAATTCCTTTTCCCTCCCAGTACGCTTACTTTTTATTGGTTCCACCACCTCAGGTATAACCTCTCCCGCCCGCCTGATAATAACGGTATCACCCTCACGGATGTCCTTTCGCCTGATATCATCCTCATTATGCAGGGCGGCGCTTTTAATAGTTACCCCGCCCACCGAGACCGGCTCTAAAACGGCATACGGGTTAAGCGTGCCCGTCCTGCCTACGCTAATGCCGATATTAATGAGGCGGGTGGTGCCTTCAACGGCGGGGAACTTGTAGGCAATAGCCCACCTCGGCTCGTGCCCGATGTCTCCCAGCCGTTTCTGGAGCTCAAGCTGGTTTACCTTGACCACAATGCCGTCGGCTTCGTAGCCGAGGCTATCTCTTCTCTCCACCCACCTGGAGTAAAAGCCTTCAACCTCTTCCAGCCTGCTGAGCAGCTCGTTGTTCGGGTTTATCTTGAAGCCAAGCGACTTGAGATACTCCATGGTTTCCCAGTGGGTGGGGGGAGTGGCTTTGCCCTCGGCGTAGCCCAGCATATAGATATAGATATCCAGCGGGCGCTTGGCGGTAATGCGCGGGTCAAGCTGGCGCACCGAGCCGGCGGCGGCGTTCCTGGGGTTGGCGAACAGGGGCAGCCCTTCTTCCCCCCGCTCCCGGTTCAGTTTCTCAAAGCCGCTTTTGGGCAGAAAGACCTCCCCCCGCACCTCAAAGCGGGGTGGGGCATCTCCGGGCACGGATAAGGGGATGCTCCTGATGGTCTTCAGGTTCTGGGTGATATCTTCACCGCGCAGGCCGTCACCGCGGGTAGCCCCGATAGCCAGTTGACCATTGACATAGGTCAGAGCCACCGCCAAGCCATCAATCTTGTGCTCGCAGGCAAAGTCAAATTTTTCTCCGGCTATCAGCTTTGAGCTTCGTTTATACCAGGCTACCAGCTCGTCCTGGGAGAAGGCGTTACCCAGGGAGAGCAGGGCGAAGCGGTGTTCCACGACGCCGAAGGCTTCCACCGGGGCAGCGCCCACCCTCTGGGTGGGAGAATCGGGGGTCAAGAACTGGGGGTGCTCTGCCTCCAGCGCTTTAAGCTGGCTCATTAGCTCATCATATTCGGCATCGGAAATCTCGGGGCTATCCAGCACGTAATAGCGATAGTTGTGGTGGTTAATTTCCGCCCTTAATTGCTCTATTCTCTGCTTTACCTGGTCTAGCTTGGCCATAAAGTACCTTTAAAGAGGCTTTCTTTTCAAAAATTATAACACAGTCTATAGCTTGGGCAAAAGATAAGAGGCTATAATAGCATTGTCTTTCTTTCCCACCCTAGCCCGCCCTCAAAAGGCTTTGCCCCTAAAACTCTCTTATTTGTCCCGCCCTGTTTTTAGAAATCGTTTTTCTTCCCACCCCTCCCCTGTTTTAACCTGTATCTTTCTTTCCCACCCAGCCCGCCCATAAGGGCTTGGCAGCAAGCCTCTGGGGGTGGGGAAAAGAGTTGTATAGAGGTGAAAATGGGGCCCCCGCAAAAACAAAGTTTTTGTGGGGTAAAAACCTCTATAGGGTGGGAGGGTGGGAGATAAAACAAATGTTAAAAAGTGAAACTTGTGTCCTCCCCGTGGTATGGGGTAAACTTAGGCTAACAGAATCCCGGCATATTAGAAAGAGGCGACCGTGGCTGAAGTTCATCCCTTCCCGGGGGTGCGTTATAATCAAGGGCTGGTCAAAGACCTGGCCAGCGTTATCTGTCCCCCCTATGACATTATTTCCCTGCAGTTGCAGCAGGAGCTATATCACCGCCATGAATATAACTTTGTCCGCCTGGAGCATAATCGGCAGTTGCCCCAGGATACGGCTACCGAGAACAAGTATACCCGTTCGGCGGCTACCTTAAAACAGTGGTTGGAGGGGGGCGTCCTGGTGGTTGACGAAGTGCCGGCTATCTACCTTCACGACCACTATTTCCGCCACCAGGGGAAGGAGTACCGGCGCCGCGGTATAATCGCCTGTGTCCGCTTGGAGGAATGGGATAAGAAGGTAGTCCGCCCTCATGAGGGTACACTGGTTGAGCACACCGATGACCGGCTTAGCCTGTTATGGCTATGCCAGGCTAACACCAGCCCCATCCTGGCCCTATTTGAAGACCAGGGAGGGACGCTTTCCTCTTTGCTGGCGGCAGAATCGGCCAGAAAGCCGGTAATCAGCTCAGCTGATACTTATGGCGAAAGGCATAATGTCTGGGCGATCACTGAGCTTGAGGTTATCCAGCAGATAGGCGCTGGCTTAGCCCGCGAGCCTCTTTATGTTGCCGATGGCCACCACCGCTATGAGAGTGCTCTTGCCTACCAGCGAGGAATGTGCGCCTCTTCCCCCTCGGTTTCAGGAAAAGAAGCCTTTAATCTGGTGATGATGGAGCTGGTGGCTTTCTCTGACCCCGGGCTTATCATTCTGCCCGCTCACCGACTGGTCAATGATATGTCCAGAGCCAGCCTTAATGAACTATCGAACAAGTTGAAGTCGTTGTTCGAGGTAGAGACGTTACCGCTTAATAAAGCCGATGCCTGGCAGCAGGTCAGCCATTTACTAATGTCAGGGGAGGGCAACGAGGTTAGGCTGGTTGTTCTGGGTCTGGCTGAGGGGCAGCTTCTCCTGCTCAAGCTCCGTGACTTTGCTACCGCCGACCAGATGATGCCCCACTTTCACTCCGAGCTTTACAAAAAGCTGGAGGTTGATATTGTTGATAGTGTCATACTGGAGAGGGCGACCCTCGGTTATAGCTATGATGGGGAGGAGGCGGTAAACAAGGTATTGAGCCAGGAATACCAGCTAGCCTTTCTGTTGAGAGCGGTTAGGGCGGAGGTGGTCAAAGCCATTGCCGATGCCGGTGATAGAATGTCCAAGAAGGCGACCTACTTTTACCCCAAGGTGCCGGCGGGATTAGTCTTTCATCGGCTGGTTTAGCCGCTTAGAATTATAGCTTGACCAGTTTCACCGTGTAGACATCGGGCAGGGATAATAGCTGCCGCTGCTTTTCCTCAGGTAACGGCTCGTCCAGGGCCAGTATCATCAGGGCTTGGCCTCGAGGCTTGAGGCGAGAGAGGTTCATGGCGCTGATATTTATATCGGCGTCGCCGGTTATCTTGCCTACGGAGCCGATAAGCCCGGGGCGGTCCAGGTGGTCGCAGAAGATGAAATAGCCGCCGGTG
>CAZQXA010000019.1:0-15322 GCA_964597155.1 uncultured Dehalococcoidales bacterium | reverse complement strand
GCCTACTATTCTCCCCTTACTTAAGGCCCACAAGTCCTCAACCGCAACCTGGTAATCCAACTTTCTTCCCTCGGCTCTCTCCCTCTCGGCTATCTTTTGGCGATGGAACTCCTTAATCTCATCTGGTATGGGCAGATTACCGAACTCAAGGTAGCGGCAGGCTCCGGTAATATCCTTGATGCCGAGCACCTTGTCTTTGATATTGATATTGGGGCTGAAGGGGGAATCAATCACTCCGGCTTCAACACCCTTTATTGAGCCGACGACTACATCACCGTCCCCCAGTTCCAGGACCTTTTCCAGTATAGCCCTCACTTCCACTTCGGTTACCCTCTCTTCTGTTTCCACGCCTTCAATCTCAAATTTAATCTTTTGTGCCCTCACCACATTCAAAATCCAGTTTGCCGACTCATAGCTGAGGGCATGGCTCTCCCTGGTGGCAACACCGGCTCCCTCATCAATCGTCCTGACGAACACGGCTTCGGCTTTAGCCAATGCCGCCACCATGGCTGTATAGTTGAGGTAGGCGAATGCCCCTCCCATGCCCTGCGGAACAGGGAAAAGAGGAATCTGATTGGCAAGTATACCCGGAACCACAACATCCTTATATCCAAATTTGTCCAGGTACTCCCTCATCAATCTTGGTATTAGCCTCATCCAGGCTATATCCTGCGCCATATTTCCCAAACAGTGGGTCTGTGGCATTATGCTTTTAACCCCTTGTTCGGCAGCGACCAGAGAGTCTATGATTATACAGGCTATATTGACGCTGAACGGAAAGACACCGGATGGTATAAGTCCATGGATATCCGTGGATATTACGGAGCCTCTTTCGGTATAATATCCGGCCAGCCTGTCCGTATACTGGCTGTTGGCAAAGCATTCTTCCAAGGTAGTTTTCTTTTCATAGCTACCAAATTCAAAGAGTGAACTCTTCCCGGCCGCCGTCATACCTGAGGCAAGAGCAATTTCCATGGCCAGTTTGCCGGCGCCTCTGGGGACAAAAGCCGCCTCAACGCTTTCAACCACCTTTCTGGTCTTCTTAACTCCGTGGTTAACAATGGGATAGCCGTTAAGCATGGGGCGCCCGGTCTTAATTGACTCCTCCAGGGCTTGCCCAGCTTTATCAAACTGTAACAAACGAGTATAGCTATCAATGGTCACCGGGATGTGGCGTATGCCGGCTTCTACCAGGGTCTTGACCAGGGCAATCTCGTCCTCAAGGACTGGGGTTCCGGCTCTGGGCCAGATAAGAGTTTTGCCTTCCTGGCGCGCTTTTTCGGTCACCTTCATGAAGTTCTTAGTTTCCGGCAAACTCCGCTGGTAGGCTACCGCCTCCTCTAAGTCAACCTCCTTACCCGTTGGCCATTGGGCCAGCACCTCTTTACGCATTTCCAGGAACCGGTCTTCGTCTATACGCTTTTGTTTAACCTTAATTTCCATCATCTCCTCCCGCCTCTAGCCAGACGGTCTGACTTTAAGCTTCTAGATTATCTCCTCATCCTTTAGTGTCTGTATCTCTTCCCAACTGTAACCCAGGATGTCTATCAGCACCTCTTCCGTGTGTTGGCCGAAGTTTGGCGCACAGCTCTTAATCTGGGCTGGCGTCTCGCTGAACTTGATGGGGATACCTATCATTTTGACCTTACCCAGGGTAGGGTGGTCAACCTCGGTAATATACTCATTAGCCAATACCTGCGGATCTAAAGGCAGTTCGGTTAGCTCCAGAACAGGGGAAAAGGCGATGCCACCCCCCTTGGCTTGCAGAATACTTATCCATTCGTCTCTGGTCTTGGTTTTAAATACCTTCTCCAGAGCCGTGGCCAGCTCCAGGAAATTATCACGCCTGTCTTTGGCGGTGGCGAATTTGGCATCCTTTTCCAGGTTTTCAATGCCTATGGCGAGGCAAAAGTCATGCCAGAAGCGGTCGGACTGGGGCTCGGCTAACAACAGCCATTTGCCATCGGCACATTGGTAGTGATTGGCCAGGGGGTTTTTCAGCGTCTGTTTTGAGGGTTTTGGCATCGGCCGTCCCCGCAATAGTGCCACGTTGATGTTATACGCCTGCATGTGTATTCCGGAGCCAAGCAGAGATACCTCAACCTCCTGCCCGATTCCCTTTCTTTCTCGAGCCGCCAGCGCGGCTAATATGCCGTTTACCAGCAGGGTCCCTGTCACCTGGTCAAATATCGCCCCGGCTATCTGCAGCGGGGGACCACCCACCTCACCGATAGTACCCATTATCCCCGAGCGTGCCTGGGCGATGGTATCAAAAGCGCGCTTCTCACTCTCTGGTCCCAGCGACCCGTAGCCTGTGGCCACACCGTAAACAAGTTTTGGATTATACTTTTTAAGGGTCGGGTAATCTATGCCCAGACTATCAATGGCCGAGCGGGAGAAGTTGGTGCAGAATACGTCTGATACGGCGACTAAACGATATAGCAGCTCCTTCCCCTTTTCCTTTTTTAAATCCAGCGTTAGGCTCTTCTTGTTTCTGTTGGCGGTTTCAAACAGAATGTTGGTGCCGTCGGGCATAATCATGCCCCTACCAAAGGTGGATGACATACCTCGAACCGGGTCTCCCTTTACCCTGTCTTCTATCTTGATTACTTCAGCCCCCAGGTCGCCCAGCATGTAGCCCGCCGAGGGAGCACTGAGATAGCCACCACACTCCAAAACTCGAATACCTTCAAGCGGCCCGGCCATAGAAGCCTCCTTTGTTAGTAGCTAACTAGATGGTTCTTAAAAGCTTTATGAGGGCAAAGGCACCAGCCAGCGCAGCAATTTTAGCTCATCGGGCGTGGGTTTGGCTACCTCTTCAACCTTATCAGCCAGCTTCAGGGGCCAACCACAGTTGTCTTGCACCCGTTTTATCCTGTCTTCCAGGCTTGGTAGTTCTGAGGCAGGCAGACAGGCTGCCAGGTGCAGTTCCGCTTTGCCCATTGCTTTGGTGAAAACACCCATAGTCGATACCACTTTGGTTACCCTGTCGCCCGGGCAGGTAACGTAAGGCAGGGAGAGGGGAAAGCGGTCTTTTGATTGGTTGAGGATTACGATTACTTCCCGGGCATTGGCGGCATCGTTGGCTCCCCCGGAGCCAACCAGAAACTGACCTTCGGCGGTTGTTGTCGAATTAAGGTTTCCATTTCGGTCAATCTGGCCGGCACCGAGCACACTGAGGCATTTATTGTTCCTGCCGCCAACAAATACTCCCTGGGCCGTTATGGTATCGGTCAACATCTTAGAGCTAGATACCCCGGCGACGCTTTGTAAGGCTAGCTCTGCCGGTTGGGGCTCGTAGCCAATCTGCCCATTGCCGGTAATAAGCTCCAGTTCATAGCCTCGAGCTTCGAGCTGATAATAGGCCAGCAACACAGCAATACTCCGAGAGCCAGCCCCCATAAGAATAGTTCTGTGTTTGGCTTCAAGCATGCTCCTGGTTATCTCCCTGGCGGCCACAATCAGCATCATTTCTTCTGGTTTATATTCCGGCTCCGGGGTAGGAGTTGATGTTACTGGAAAATCATGGCGCTCGGCACCCCTGGTAGTTATCTGCTTGAGGGCCTTTACCCTCCCACTACCCAGTTTATTCAGGTAATCTTTTGGTGTGGCACAGTCTATTACCCACTCCTTTATCCAGGCATCAAGGTTCTGGCTATCGGAAAATGCCTGGTGCAGGTCTTCCAGAAACTCGGTATCGGCTTGGTAGGCGTTAAAGCCGCTTATCCCCGGGTTAGCCATTGAAAAGGGGTGAAGCCCTAAAGGCGCTACTGATACTGCCTTAACGATATGGCCGGGTATCTTTACCAGGGCAGCATATTTCTTTATAAAATCAGCGGGCACAATCTTCTCGACGGTAACCAGCACCCCATCACTGCTGGCTAGAGGCCCCCACAGGTCATCGCCATAGGGAACAGCTAAAATGGTATTCCCCTGTTCATCAGCTACGCACCCGTGAACTATGGAGATATCAGGGTTAATGGCTTTGACTATGCCTGTCTTGGCTCCACCGCCGAAGGGGTCATCAATTTCCCGGAAGGACTCTTTGTTATCCAGCGCCATACTGCTCCGGGCAATAGAACGGGTCGGCATGAAGCTAACGCCCAGCGCTCCGGCCATCAGCCCCTGCTGGAGAGAAAGAAGCGACCAGTTCTCCAGTTTAACTCTCTTTTCTGCCCAGACCTTCTGCATTATCTTGCTGGGGCGTCCTGAGGTCGATATATCGGCGCAGACGGAGAAAATCAGCTTTTTAACCAGGTTGCAGTGGAGGAGGTTCAGGGCATGACCTGACAGCGTGCTTTGAATGAGCACGAAATCGGGGGTGGTACCATAATATTGTCGGATAATCTCGCATATGACGGCGCTGGGTCCCCCTATGCCGCCGGCAAGGTGTAATTTCATCTCTGGTTTCAGGCAGCGCCTGACCGCTTCCTTGAGGGGTAAAAGCTTGCTTTCGGTCTCCCGCTTAGAGCCGGTAACATCACTCATGTCCATAATTATAGCACAGCCTCTTTTGTTTTAAGAAGGTTATTCAACTTAAAGAGGTTGTGAAAGCCCAAGGAATGGATTACAATACTGAAACTACACCATAATCTGCGGAGGATGCCAATGAAATACAAGAATATCATCTACGAGAAGAGTGATTATATCGCCCACGTGACCTTGAACCGTCCCCAGACATTGAATGCCATGTGCCCGGAGCTCAGCGACGAGATAAGCCAGGCGATAAAGGAAGTCAACGAGGATGATGATGTCAAGGTGGTGATTTTTAAAGGAGCCGGCCGTGCTCTCAGCGCCGGGGCCGACTTGGGTAAGGTCGGTTTCGTTTACGGCTGGAAGGAGCCCAAGCCTGGAGAAAAAGGGCGCCGCCCCAGTCTGAGGGCGCGCTTGCACTTCGATAGGCGCACCTTCTGGGAGCAGTTTCAGGAGCTTTTGCTTTGCCACAAGTTGACTATCGCCCAGGCGCATGGTTATTTGCTCGGTGCCTCATTAGATTTTTTCCTCAATTGCGATTTCATTATAGCCTCCCAAGACTGTAAGTTCGGTCATGTTGAGGAGAGGCTCGGTTTAGCCGGCAACACTATCTCGCCAATTCTGGTACTGCGCTGCGGCTTGACCCGGGCCCTGGAGCTTAGTATTACCGGTAAAACGATTGACGGCAAGGAAGCCAGCCAAATCGGGCTGATAAATAGGGCCGTCCCCGCCGATAAACTGGAAGCCGAGGTTAATGAACTCGCCCAGGGGTTAGCCCGCTTTCCTAGAGATGGTATTGCTCTGGGTAAGGCATCGCGGCATCTCCTCTACGATATTATGGGGGTAACCCGAGGGTTGACCCGTGGTTACCTGATGCATACTATGGGAACAAACTTAAGCTTTGAGCCGGACGAGTTTAATTTCTTCAAGGAGAGAAGGGACAAGGGGGTGAGGGAAGCGGCTCATGAGAAGGAAGATTTCTATAGATCGCTTGATAAGTAAGCCGGTGAAGACAGAGGCGGGGCATGTTTGTGGGGTGGTGATTGGTGAGTCCGGCCAAGAGGTGCATATCTATCGCGGGATTCCCTATGCTGCCCCGCCGCTAGGAGAGCTGCGCGGGAAGCCACCGCAACCGGTTACTCACTGGTCGGGGACCAGGGAGTGTACCGCTTTCACTACTATAGCCCTGCAGGCTGCTCTTGGCGATCTACCCCCTTTCCCCCAAATCATGCCCTCAAGCGAAGACTGCCTCTACCTGAACGTCCTGACGCCAGCGAAAAATACCACCGATAAATTACCGGTAATGGTCTGGATGCATGGCGGTGGCTACCAGCTGGGTTCGGGTAATGAACCGCTGGTCAATTCCCCCCGCCTGCCAAGGTATGGCGTCGTCCTGGTAACCGTTAACATGAGGCTCAACAACATAGGTCTAATGGCTCACCCCTTGCTTTCCCGGGAATCACCCAAGGGTGTTTCCGGTAATTATATGTTCCTGGATATGATTGCCGCCCTCCACTGGGTGCAGAAGAACATCGCCGCCTTTGGCGGCGACCCCAAAAATGTCACCATCTTTGGCGAGTCCGGGGGCGGGGCCAAGGTTGCCAACCTGATGGCTTCACCCCTAGCCAAGGGTCTTTTCCACCGCGCCATCTGCGAGAGCGGCACCTCGGTTGGGCCATACTTCCCGGGCAAACCCCTGAAGGAGCTGGAAGCAATGGGGGAGAAACTCTTCGCCAGGCTCGGCATCGATAAAGAAAAAGACCCATTAGCAGCGGCTCGAGCCCTCCCCGGGGAGAAAATCATAGAAACTGAGCAGACCTTAAGCCGGGAACTGGCTATGTTTGGCCCGGCGGGTCTCTGGGAGGCAGCGGTAGATGGCTGGTTTCTGCCTGATAGCCCAACCAACATCTTCCAGAAAGGTAAGCAGAATACTGTCCCTTTAATAACTTGCGCTAACCTCGGGGAATTGAACGGTCCGGGGATGATAGTGTTTCCCCTTTTGATCCCAGGTTACGTTGATATGCTTTCTGCAGTGAATAAGGCTGGAGTCAAGGGCTATGCTGCTATCTTTGACCAGGTGCCGACGGGGTGGAGGGGGGAGGGTTGCATCTCTTGCCACGCCCTAGAGCTCGGCTACGTTTTTGGCGACTGGGATAACAAAACTGGCAATTGGCCATTTTTATATTTTCTCACCAGTCAGTCCGGGGCTAAATCACCAGACCCAGGTCTTACCGATATAGATAGAAAGGTCTCCGAGGCGATGATGGCGATGTGGACCCAGTTTGCTAAAACGGGAGACCCCAATGTGGAGGGTCTGGTAGAGTGGCCAGCCTGGGAAGCGGCTACCGACCAGTACCTATATATAACCGAGCCGTTACAGATAAGATCCGGGTTTTCCGCAGTCACTTAAACAGCGCCACCGGCTGGAGAAAAAACGCCTCCAGGTAGCTAGCGAAAGTAGGAAAGTTCATCCGCCGGCAATGGGGACAAGCAGGGCGATGCGGTCGCCCCTCTGAAGTTGAAGACCCATGTCGTCATAATAAAAACGCCCGTTGACATTGAACTTGTAATGCTCCACCAGCTGGTCTTCCCCCAGGCGAATAGCTGTCCCCTCAAGTGCCGGGATTTTATCTTTGAGGGCGGCGATAACGTCTCGGAGGGTCGCACCATCATTTAATTTAATCTCCACTTCCCGCAGCTCGGTTATCTCGCTTGGTAGCCCGAACATCTCGACAACGCATCTAAACATGGCCTGATGCTCCTATTTTTGTTGAATTAAATTATTTAGGCGGCCAGAGCTCACGGGCTATATCATCCAGGCCCAGTTCCAGCAGCTTTTTCTTGCTTGGTTTGGTTGTTTGGCGGTCCCAATCAAGGGCGCCCAGGTTCCAATAGGCTTGAGCCTCGATATCTGACGATACCCCAGCCAAGGGGCCTTCCTTAAAAGGAGGCCGCCCGATTATTCTGCCGTGTACCTTGAGCTCCAGAGGGTTGATGCCTTCGCGAAGGGTAAAGACGTGCCTCATATTGGCAATCCTCTCGCCCGCCTTGAGCAGCTCATCCAAGGAATAGCCCCAACCGGTCACGGCGTTTATGAATCCCACCAGGTACTTGTTGGGGTCAGCCACCGCCAGGTTACTATGCAGGCAAAGTCCGGCAGCATTAACCACGTAGCCCTGAAATTGAGAAGGCCCAAAACCCGAGGTATGCCGGCCAGGGGCAGCATCCATCTGGTACCTGGCAGCCGTCGGCATACCGGCAAAGGGCGGGAAATCAAACTTGGGGTCGTGCAGCCCCAATTCCTGCCCGCCGATGTGAACGGCGTATTCCTCGGCCCCCTTTCCGATTCTACCTGCGGCCACCTTGACCCCATCGGCGAGGATGTCACCGAAGCCCTCCCGCCGGGCAATCTTCTTGAGCATGGCAATCATCGCCTGGTGATTACCCCAGGTTAGCTCTAATCCGTCGGTATCTGCCTTGGTAATAAGACCATGCCCGTAACATTCCATGGCAAAGGCGATAATGGTACCAGTGGAGATAGTATCCAGCCCATAGCCATTGCAGATGTAGTTGGCCATGGCTACTGCCTCGATACTATTGTTGAGGCACATAGCCCCGAAAGCGGCTGAGGTTTCATATTCGGCGCGGTGGGTGCCCGCCGGGTATTTATGCTCACCAACTCCCTCTTTTAGTCTGCCCTTGCAAGCCGCCGGACAACGCCAGCAGCCTGTTCGGCTCTCCACTCTGGCATTTATCGCCTCCTTACGAAAAGCGGAGACATCAGGCAGGTCAATGACGCCAATGCCTCCCCAGTTTTTAACCGGCGTATCGCCGCTGTGGGCTGATTCAGCAATGTGGCCACTGGTGCCATACCTGTGGAAATCCTCAAGGAAGCCACGGGCCTTCATATCGGCTATATGCTCCCGTCTTAACCTATCGGCTGCCTCGATATCGGCTATGGGAACTTTACGGTCTCCCTTTACTACCACTGCCTTGAGCTTTTTGGAGCCCATCACCGCCCCTAAACCAGAGCGCCCGGCAGCATCATTTCCGTGGTTCATAAGACAGGAAACAAGGGAGAGTTTTTCCCCGGCCGGACCAATGCTGACAACCTTTGCCGCTTTGCCGTGTTCCGCCTGCAGCCTATCATCAGTTTCATAGGTAATTTTTCCCCAGAGGTGGGCAGCCTCTCTTAACTGGGCTTGGCCATTATCAATAAAGAGGTAAACTGGCTTTTCAGAGGTGCCGGTAAAAAATATGCCATCATAGCCGGCGAACCTGAGGTTAGGGCCGAAATCCCCGCCACAATTGGCGTCTCCCCACCCCCCAGTGAGCGGTGATTTGGCCACAGCTACGTATCGGCAACCAAAAGATGCCGGAGTACCGGTGAGCGGGCCGGTAATCAGGCCAAGCGTATTCTCCGCCCCCAGAGGGTCCACCCCACCCTTCTGGCGGTGGTAAAGAATCCTGGCCCCAATACCATAGCCCCCAATGAAATCTCGATAGAGGCTCTCGTCAGGCGTTTCCTCTTTTATCCCCCCCGTGGAGAGATTCACCAACAATAGCTTGCCCATATACCTTTCTCCATTAATTTCTTAAAGCATACTGGCATTATACTCGTTTCCAGCCTGATATCAAGATAGAACGATTCATCAACGTAGCCAAAGATATTTTCCAGTTCAGCAGCAACAACCAGGACTTTCCTCCTAGTACTAATTACTCCTAAATTTGACCCTTTTGGGTGATTCCAAAGACAGCTTGCCCAGGGCATAATTGACATATGTCAGATATGTCTTGGCAAAGCCAAAGTATGCCAGACATGTCTTGGAAAAGCCAAAAAGGATTAGGTTGTGTCAGTCATAATCAAGAATAAAACCTATTACAAGACCATAGAAGCTTGTGAAATGGTGGGCATAAGCAGGTCTACCCTGCTGCGATGGCTTAGGAACGGCATCTTGGAGGACGCCTCGCATAGAGATAGGCGAGGTTGGAGGCTGTTCTCACAAGCTGATGTCAAAAGAATAGAAGCTGAGGCTAACAGGATGCAGTAGAACCAGTTACCTTGAGCCGGAGCAGGGTCTCTGAAAAGCGACCCTTTATTTTGGGGAGGAAATTAGCCAAATGGCAAAAATGATAGACACGATGCCCTTTCATAGATTAGGGGGTATCTAACCGACTTAAATCAATGCCTTAGAGGAGGTGCCTATGGAGTGTTACTAACTAGCCTACCAGTGGGAAGCCATAAATTACTTAAGAAAGGAGGTGAAAAGGAATGAAAAAGATACTAATGAGCCTGATGACCATAGCCTTGGTGAGCGCACTGATTGGTGGAGGCATCTATGCTTACTACAGCAATCTTGAGAGTAGCGCCGGCAATAGCTTTGCCGCTGGGTCGCTGGACCTGACCGTGGACTCCCAGAATCCCTGGACATCTACCAAGATTACTGCTGCCAACATGAAACCCGGGGATAGCGGCGCCGTGGACTGCACCCTGGCCAATATCGGCACCCTTCCTGGCACGCTGACCGTCGATATCACGGCTCTGGTTGATAGTCAGGGAACTATCACCGAGCCCGAGTGTGCCGATGAGGGTGGAACATATAGCGGTGGCGTATGTACTGGCAACACAGCAGTCAACCTGAGCGCTAACTTAGACCTGGTTATCTGGGTTGATAACGGAGCTGGCGGCGGAACTGCTAATAACGGCGTCAAGGATGGTACCGAGCAGGAGCTGTTCAACGGCACACTGGCGGCTGCAATTGCCTCTGGGCCTTGGACGGTTACCGGTGGCCTTGGTGCTAGCAGCACCACCTACATCGGTATAGCCTATAGCATTGATACCGCGGTAACCAACGAGATTCAGAACGATAGCTCCACCTTCACCATCGAATTTAACCTAACGCAGGCATAGGGATACTTTGTGGCGGGGGCTTGAACAAAGCCCCCGCCACCACATCCCTTGCCCCTAGCCAGTAGAGGAGTTAGTTGTGAAAAAAGCGATTAAGGGTTTTAGCTTGGCCGTATTAATTCTGTTTATGGCGGCAGCCGTGCTCGTATCTTTAGCACCTCACTTTGGATGGAGGGTGGATACCGTCTTCTCAGGCAGTATGGAGCCCCATCTTAGAATGGGGGGTGTGGCGGTAACCCGTCCTGTGGAGATGGAAGAAATAAAGGTGGGGGATATTATCACCTTTCACTCTCCGCTAAGTGATAAATTGACAAGCCACAGGGTGATAGCTGTGGAAGGGGGCTCATCGTTTAATTTTTACACCAAGGGAGATGCTAATGAAGATGCCGACCCCTTTGCCGTGCCGGCTTGGAGCGTGGTAGGCAAAGTTTGCTTTCATATTCCTTACCTGGGCTATGCCGCCCAGTTTGTCAGAACTCCTCTGGGCCTTCTGCTGACCCTTTGCCTGCCCGGACTGCTCATTATAGTTATGGAACTGGTAAACATCTGGCGCGTGATCTCCGAGGCACAGATAGAGAGGAGATACCGGATAAGGTAGAGGAGATGAAGGGTGATGAGGGGTAAAAAGTGGATTATTTTACTGGCAAGCTTGGCACTGGTTCTCCTGGCTAACAGCCTGGGGGTAACCAGAAGCTCTCTTTTTGACCCGGAGGGCTCTGGTGGCAACGCCTTCCAGGCATGGACTTCCAGGCAATGGACGCAAACCACCCAGGTGGACTTTAATGCTGGCGTTCTTCAAGATGTACAGGTCGTAAGCCCGGGAGACGTGAAGCTGGCGGTAAAAAGCAATTGGTATAATCCCGGCTGGCTATATCGAAGGGTAATAACGATTGACCATACTAAGATTCAGGATGTCGCCAACCCATCCACTACCTACGCTAATTTTCCGGTACTGGTATACGCTACCGGCCTATCCAATATCCTGCCCAATGGTGCCGATATTCGCTTTACGGCGTCTGATGGCATTACCGAACTCCCAAGAGAAATAGAGAGCTATTCATCTGGTACCCTGTACGCGTGGGTAAGTGTAGATCTGACGAAAGACGCCAGTGATTCCACTAACGATGTAATCTACATGTATTACGGCAACGCCGCGGCTACTGAACCAGCTCCAGGCTCAGCTTACGGCTCTCAGAATGTCTGGGATGCCAACTACATGGGGGTTTGGCACTTAAGGGAAAACCCGGTTGGAGCTGCACCTCAGATGAGAGACAGCACTTCTAACGCGCATAACGGAACTACCACGGGCATGGTGAGCGGAGACCAGATGGCTGGGAAGATTGACGGGAGCCTGAACTACGACGGAACCGACGCCTACGTCCAAACAACGAGTGGCGAGAGCAGAACAGCCAGCAACATCACTTGGAGCGTCTGGTTCAAGGCGGATTCAACAACAGGCTCACACCATATACTGTGGGAGGGTCCAGCAGCTCAGAACGGATGGGGGGAGCCTGGGCAAGCCGCCTCTCACGAGATGCACTTAACCATTGGTCGCATGACTACGGCTAATCTATTAGACTTCTTCTACGGTTATGAATACACGACGGATAATTTCGTTCCCGCGGTTGAGATCCAGACGAGCTTCTCGGACACCACAAACTGGCACTACGCGGTTGTGGTGCTGACAAATGCTGGAACGTCGCCGTCAGGAACGTTGTACCTGGATGGGAACTTAATAGGGACCGACACAGGAACCGAGACCGGTAGAAGTGGTTGGAACACCAACCTACGAATCGGCAGATGCGGACAGGCACAAAGATACCTTGACGGGATAGCCGATGAAGTTCGTGTCTCAAACACCGCCCGCTCTCTTGACTGGGTTAAGACCGAGTACAACAACCAGAGTTCGCCCTCTGCTTTTTGTTCGGTAGGGGGTGAGGAAGGATTGTATATCTCCCCCGGCACCATTGCCTCTCAAGTTCTGGACACCGGCGTACCTGGAGACAGGTGGGATGCCTTGTTCTGGGACGAAATTCTGCCAAGCAATACCGACATAACCTTTGAAGTGAGAGCATCCGATACCCTGAGCGGTGGTTTTCCTGACGCCTCTTGGGTCCCGGTCGGGGGAACCTCCCCGGTTACCTCGGGGCTACCTTCAGGGCGATATATGCAGTGGCGGGCGACTTTAACTACTTCAGACTCATCCAAAACTCCGATCTTAGCGGAGGTTAGAGTCTATCACTATTAAGAGGTTAAAGGCAGATGTTATTGGGGAAAATGACTAATTATAAAACTAGACTAACTCTAGCCCTGATTATAGGGTTAGCCCTAATCGGGTCTTGGCCCATGCCGGCGCAGGCCCAGACGCCTGTAGACCTGGAGCTGGGTGGCGAAGGAGCTACCAGCTGGGATATAAGCAATATCAAGCCTGGCGACAGTGGCACCAAGACTGTTGAACTGCATAATGCCGGCAGCGAGCCCGGGGCGGTTACAATCTGGATAAGTGATATTGAAGAGGCCGATGGCGGTGGGGATGGCGCCGTGCTTGATGACTATTTGCTATTTAATCTTTCCTGCCAGCATTTAAGCACCAACCTGACTCTGCCGGCTACAATTCACCAGCTGCCACAAAGTGCCTCTGCTCCAAATTATCTTAAGATAACCACGCTCTCCGCCGGTGAAACTCTCACCCTGGTTTGGGAGTGGGAATTCCCGGAAACGGGAGAGTCTCAAAATGATTCTCAGAGGGATAGCTTTTCCTTCACCATAAACTACCTGCTTGAGGAATTATCGCCTGGGGGTGGGGACGGTGGTGGCGGGACACCATACTACCGACAACTTGAGATAGATATCATGGGCAAGGTAACCATGGCTAATATTAGCTACTCGGGGGAACTCCTTGAATCATGTGTCGCCTTTGGTCCCTATAATAAGTGTAGCCTGCAGTTTTACCCAGGTACTAGAGTCACCTGCGCTAACGGCATGGTTCCCAGCAGAATAGAGCTGAGGCTCTATGAGGAACCACTTGCACCTCCAGATGGGATGGAAATGGTTGGTCCGGCCTACAGCATCACTGGCTACCTCAGTGATTCGGTGCCTTGCCCACTCATCTTTGATAAGCCAGTTGAATTAACACTGAGCTATGACCCGGACTGGTTACCGGAAAACACCACCTCGATAGTGGTTGCCTCTTATCAACCTGAGGGTGAGTGGATAGAACTGGAGCCAGTTTATAGCGGTGTTGCCCAGGTAAATCAAATAACCGTCTTAATAAGCCACGCTTCAATATTTGCCATCTTTGCCCGGATAGCGCCATCAACTCCCTCAGCCCAGTTTGAGCTAGGTGAGCTTGACATCAATCCGGCTCAGGCGGAAGTCGGGGAGCCGGTAACTATTACTATCCTTGCTCAGAACACTGGTGAGCTTGAGGGCAGTTACCCATTGACCCTAAAGATAGATGACCAAATAGAACAAAGCAAGGAAACTACTTTAGCTGCCGGGGAAAGCCGAGAGGTATCTTTTACTGTAATCAAGGATGCCCCAGGAACTTATGTCGTTGACATAAACGGTCTCACTGGGGAATTCGTTGTGCTAGCTCCGGTGTCTTCACCACCGTGGATCAGTATTTACTGGTGGGTTATACTGCTCATAGCAGTCATCCTGGCAGCCTTAGTTTATTTCTTGGCGATAAGACCCAGACATTAGCTTTTAACCCCCTTGTCTCCAGCATCTGCCTGGTATTTAGTTAAAGCAGTCTTGCTGACTGGCTAAGTGGTTCACCGGCTGCCGGAGCTACTGATACTACTGGTGAGCCGGGGGTGCTCGCAGTAACCTGCTGACTCTTCTTCCGGGGTTTGACCACCATGAAGATTAATGTGCCTAACTCGGCCAGAACAAAGAAGAGGACCAACCCAATCGTTTCTTCTGAGACACCTACAAAAAGTAGGATGATGAACGTGATTCCCATGGGTAAGAGCGCCCACGCTTTCCACCCCCGCCGCCAGGCAAAGACTGTGAGGATAATGTCCAGCATTTTGTTTGCCTCCTTTTTATTATGATTTTAGACGACAATCAGCATGCGTGCTTGACAATTTCCTGACTGGAAACTAACACCAAGCTGAGAAATCGGCGGAGGGGCTGTCTAAAAATTATGAAGGCGGAGGCCGACACCACGAAATCCAGGCTGGTAAAATCTGCTATGAAGGCACTTGACAAACCTCCGACTCAGGGTTCATAATAAATAATTAGGTTTAACCATAATATATGGCACAGCAAAATTTTGACAAAAGGCTAATATTACCATGAGACCGAATATAACCATGGGGCAAGATAGAGAAACGTTGGTCCAGCACATCCTGAAATTAGCCGAGGACATCTATCGGGCAGTTAAGCCCACCGTTCCGCCCGAGTTGTTGACGTCAGACCTGACGGTGGCGCAACTGCGGGTCTTATTAATGCTTTATACCGAGGGCCCGAGCCGGATGAGTTCCATTGCCTCCTCCCTTGGAATCGCTGTATCCACCGCCACCGGTATTGTGGATAACCTCGTCAGAAAAGGGCTGGTCTTGCGGGGAACTAACCCCCAAGACCGCCGCCTGGTTATCTGTAACTTATCTTCTGGGGGAAAGGAGACTATCAACCGTCTCTGGGCAGTGGGCCAGTTCCATATTGGGAAACTCCTGCAGGGCCTATCCCTGGAACAGCTCAAGAAGGCAAGTGAAGTCGCCGAGTTTCTTCTGACTAACGTGACCAGCCCTGGCTAAAGGACATGGAGAAAGATGCGGGAGGAAGTTAAAGAAAAACTATGTTTTCGCTACTCACTAGATTTACCGAGAAGTACCGGTTAATAATCGTCGTCCTGTGGTTGGGAGCAGCCCTTGTCTACCTCCTGAATGCCCCGACACTATCCGAAGTAGGTGTCACTGACGAAAGCCAGTTCCT
>CAZQXA010000018.1:0-15736 GCA_964597155.1 uncultured Dehalococcoidales bacterium | reverse complement strand
GTTTTCCTTCCCACCCAACCCACCCTACAGAAGTGATACTTCTATCAATTTCTTCAAAAAGGGGGCGGGGTTAAAAAGTACAGAGGCACTAGCCTATGAGGGCGGGTGGGTATGGGAAGAAAGACGTCTATTAAAGGGGGGGTTACTTTCTCCCCATCGCCCACGACAAAAGTGAACGAAACTTTTTCAGCTTAACCCTTCCCACCGGCAGCTCCAGCTGCTGCCTTTCAACAATGGGAAAGGCGTTTATCTCGTCTATCTCCGGTTTTATGCGGGCAATCTCCTTATAATCATTTCTGGCTAACAAACCATCAATGCGGCTCGCCATCTCCCAGCCCCTCTTGATGCGTTGCTCCCCGGCATCAGCCATCTCCAGGGAGATAACGCCGTATTTTGCCTTCAGCCGGTTGAGGTGCAGTATCGCCTCATAAGCAGTGTCAACAATCTCCAGGCGCGTCATCCATTCCGTCTCGTAGTTAAGTGAGTACTTCCAGCTGGGGAATGCCAGCGCCTGGCGGTGCTCCTCCAGCGTCCGAAACAGGAGGCGGTAGCCATATCGCTGCGGTTGCTCAAAGGCGAGGCTGCCCGGGTCAAGGAAGGGGGAAAGGGGGGCAATAAACAGGGAAAGCCGCTTATCTCCCTTGAACTTCCTATATAAAAAGTCGCAGTAGTCAATGGTAGCCATCACCGACTTTGTCGTCTGCTTGGGCAAGCCAATCATAAAGAACAAGTCCAATCGCCCGCAGCCGACATTAAGGGCATCGGCTATCGTCTGCTCCAGGTCCTCGTTGGAATAATCCCTGCCGGTAGCTCTCCTCACCTTGGGGTCGTGCGATTCGGGGGAAATCTCCAGGCAAAAGTTGGGGCAGGCCTGGCTCATCTGGCGCA
Source organism: uncultured Dehalococcoidales bacterium (assembly GCA_964597155.1). Taxonomy (GTDB): domain Bacteria; phylum Chloroflexota; class Dehalococcoidia; order Dehalococcoidales; family BS750m-G39; genus DUEC01. Next base: position 14,848 of record CAZQXA010000018.1, on the reverse strand, counting down.
AAAGCTCCCTGGGGGCGGGGTAGAATAGCTCCAGGATAAACTGGTTCTTCAAACCCTCCCTCTCCAGGAGACGCAGGACTTCCTGGGCATAGTCCTCCCCGCCCTGCTGGAGGTCTCCCAGGATAAAGATAGGTCCGGTGCTAAAGCGCTCTATCTGCTTAACGTCCCAAGCCACCGCCTGGGGAGAGCGAAAGGCAACTTTATCACGCTGGTAGCATTGCTTAAAGGCGGCGGCGGAGCCGCCGCAGATAACGCAGTTCTGGGTGCAACCCCGGCAGGTGAGCACGGCGGTAATGGGATACTGCGCCCAGCCCTTGAAGGGAGCATAGCTGGCCAGGTCGCGGTACCTGATAACCGAGCGCACGGTATGGGCGTAGTGGTTGACCATAACCGGGCTCAAGTCGGCGGGAACATAGGAGAAGGGGTTTTCCCGCACCTCGCCCTTCTCGTCCCGCCAGACCAGGTTGGGCACGGCTTCAGGGGCAACCCTATTCCTGATGCAACCCATAAGGTTCCTAAGCGGTTCCTCGGTAGAATCGCCCCTCATCACATAATCAACCTCCGGGTAGCCCATCAGCTCCTTATAGAAATAAGTCGAGGAAAAACCGCCCAATATCACCTTGGCCTGGGGGTGGCACTTTTTCACTATTCTGGCCACCTCAATAGCGCCGTGGGAGCTCACCAGCCAGTGCAAATCAATGCCAAAGAGCGGCGCCTTAAGCCGCTTGATAAAAGCCTCGGCATCGAACCTGTCGTCTTCCAGCATCCGCACCGCCAGGTTAGCGATGCGCACCCGGTAGCCAGCGCTCTCCAAGTATTCGGCAATGCTGGTAAAGCCAATGGGATACATCTCAAACATGGAGGAGGAAGGAATCAGGTCGCTCGTCGGCCCGTAGAGAATGGCTTTCTGACGAAAGTCATAAACGCTGGGCGGATGAAGTAAAACCAGGTCTACTGACATTAAAAAACTCCGGCCAGAATATAGCCGATACCAAGCAAAAACTGGGTTAACAGAACCACCAGAACGTTACTAGCCATGGCCGGCACCAGCTGGCTCATGTCGTCGTGCTTTCTAGAGCCCCAAATCGCCTTTACCGCCAGGGGCAGGGTGAGCAGGGCTATTAGAGAGAATGTTGGCATCTGCCCAGCCACCACCCCGCCGATTATCCACAGATAAACGGCTATGGTCAAGGCGGAATAAACTATACCCGCCCTCTTTTTGCCGATAACGATGGGCAGGGTCCTTCGGCCCGCTTTCTTGTCGGCGGCGACATCGGGGAACTCGTTTAGCAAAAGCAGGTTATGCACCAGAATTCCAGAGGGTATGCAGGCAATAACGGCGGGGAGGGTATAATCAGCGGTCTGTATAAAGTAAGCCCCTAAAACGGGCAAAGCCCCCATCCCCACCCCCGGAGCCCACTCCGGCCAGACCATCCTGGTCAAAAAGGGGGTATAAAGGAGAAGGCAAACCGCACCCACTACCAATAGCGGCAGCAGTGCCCAGCCCCGTGAAATCACAAAATAGACGCCTATCGGTATTGCCAAAAGAAAGGAGCCCATCCCCAGCCAGAAAACCTGCCTTGGTGTCATCAAAGCTGCCGGCAGGATGCCACTACCCCCGCTGAAAGGGGTGCGCTTGACCCCCAGGTCTATGCCGCTCTTATAGTCAAAGTAATCATTAAGCACGTTGACGCCGATATGGACTAAAAGCAGCCCGAGGGAAGCCAGCAGGGCTCTGCCAAGATGAAAGGTGCCATCATACCAGGCAAGGCAGGTGCCAAGGAAGACCAAGACCACAGAGAGGAGCAGGAAGCGGGGTCTGGTCTCGGCAAACCATACTTTAAGCTTCATTCTCCTTCTTTATGAGCCGCCTCCACTCCAAGCTGTCAGCGCCAATCATTCGCTGATTAGCAGGGTTACCATAGAGATAATAATGAATAGAACCACCAAGACGATGGTAAGCTGGAAAAGCGTTTTCTCTACACCCCGCCTAGTCCGAAAGACGGTGTCCGCCTGACCGAAGATACCCCCCAGCCCTCCACCTTTAACCTGAAGCAGGACGGCTATTATCAAGGCTGTGGACAACACAATCTGGGCGATATTAAAATAATCCAGGAGTTGCATCTTTATAATTCCTCCAACTTTTTCACCAATAGCTCGTTTATCAGCCCCGGGTCGGCACGACCTCTGGTAGCTCTCATTACCTGTCCAACGAGAAACTTCAGAGATTGTTTCTTCCCGGCCTTATAATCGGCTACTGCCTGAGCATTTTGGTTTATTGCCGCCACAACCTCCCTCAGAATGGCGCCGGTATCGCTTATTTGACTTAAGCCCCGCTGAGCAATAACGCTGTCAGCCGGCTTACCACTTTTAAACATCTCCTCAAGCACCGATTTGGCGGTGGCAGTGCTGACCTCGCCCTGTTTTTCCAAGGCTAATAAGCCGATAAGCCGCTCGGGCGCGACCTTTTCTCTAAAGTCAACCATATCTATGCCGTTAGCATTCATTATACGGCTGACTTCGCCCAAAAGCCAGTTGCTTATTTCCTTGGCTGGTGCTGGACCGGCTTTATCTGCCTTCAGGCAGTCTTCAAAGTAATCAGCCATTGCCTTGGAGCCGGTAAGCAGGTTGGCATCATAAGGAGGCAGGCTGTATTGGGCAACAAATCGGTCGCGCCTGGCTTCAGGCAGCTCGGGCAACTTGGCCCTTACCGCCTCCACCCATTCTTTACTCAACACCAGTGGCGCCAGGTCAGGCTCAGGGAAGTAGCGATAGTCGTGGGCATACTCTTTGCTGCGCTGGGCGACCGTTATCCCCTTATCCCCCACCCATCCCCTGGTCTCCTGGGCCAGCTTTTTGCCCTCCGCCGCCCTTTTTCTCTGTCTTGTCGCTTCATACCCCAGGGCCTGGTAGACCGCCTTGAAGCTATTCATATTCTTGACCTCAACCTTAGCCAGATATTCCTTGCTACCTTGAGGGCGAATGCTGATATTGGCATCGCAGCGGAAGCTCCCCTCCTCCATATTCCCCGTAGATACACCGAGGTACTGGAGTATGCTCCTCAGCTTTATCAGGTATTGCCTGGCTTCCTCCGGAGAGCGCAGGTCGGGTTCGCTTACGACCTCCATCAACGGCACTCCGGAACGATTAACATCCACCAGGCTGTAGGAGCCGCTATCGGGGGAGGCGCGGTGGACTAACTTAGCCACATCCTCCTCAAGATGCACCCGGGTGATACCCACCTTTTTCTTCTGGCCGTTGACCTCAATATTGAGCCAGCCGCGAAGGCCAAAAGGGGCGTCATACTGGGAAATCTGGTAGCCTTTCATCAGGTCGGGATAGGGGTAGTTCTTGCGGTCAAACTTGGTGTAATCAGAGATAGTGCAGTTGAGGGCCAGGGCGGTCATTACCGTATATTCCACTGCCTGCTGATTGATGGTGGGCAGAACTCCGGGCATCCCCAGGCATATCGGACAGACATGGGTATTGGGCGGAGCGCTGGCATAATCGGTGCTACAGCGACAGAACATCTTGCTCTTAGTTAATAGCTGAGCATGAACCTCCAACCCAATAATGGTCTCGTAGTTCATAGCACGTTTTAGTATAGCAACAATAGTGATGGCTGACAAGAAAGGATTTTATTTATCAACCTCACCCTCTTTGTCCCTTTGCCTTCGCTGAAGCTTTAGCGCAAGCAGGCCTCTCCTTTCAAGGAGAGGGGGGAAGGAGATTAAAAAAGAGGGGCTGACGCCCCTCTTAAACACCCCGCTTTCGGGGGTGAGGCGAGAAAATTATGGGATAAACCGCAGACGCCTGAGGGCGGGCTGGGTGGGAAAAAAGACCTAAAGTAGCCGAAGGGGGTGGATATGGGAAGCAAGACAACTGTTAAAAATGGGGGGTGGAGGAAGAGGCTGTCAAATGAGCCAACATATGCTATAATTTCTGCTGTAGGTGGGGATATAGCTCAGTTGGGAGAGCGCTGCGTTCGCATCGCAGAGGTGGGGGGTTCGAATCCCCCTATCTCCACCATGAGTTGGATTGTCCCCTTTTGGTAAAGGATTAACTCGTTATAGGTCGACATTCTGCCCTCGCGGTCCTTATGGTCACTTCTTAAGCTACCTTACCCTTTGTTGCTGTTCAGGCTAATTTTGCTATAATTGAAAAAGGGGATTTAATTAAGGAGTACGTCTATGGATATGGAAATCAAAGACAGCTTTACTAAACTGTGGAGGAAATATTTCCATAATGCTGAGCTTCCTATCACTTTTTACTACAGCGATAAAAAGGGACTAGCGGAACTGGTCAAGCCTGGCTCGGTAGCCCGGTGTGTAATAGGGGCACTGCTGAAGGTGAGAGAGGGGCGCTCTTTCAGCTTCAATACCGATTCAATTGGCTGCCTTGGCGGAAGAAGATACCTTGGCTTTACGGCAAAGATTATGCCCAATTTTGAATATTTCCTTTCCTGTGGTATTCCCGGCAAGATGGAGGGTGAACGCTATAAGAAATCGCCGGAACTGGTCAAGGAAACTGAAAAGAACTGGCCCAGTTTTAAAGCTCCGGCTCCTTTTATTGTTTTCAAAAGATGGGACAACCTCGAAAAAGAAGATAATCCAGAAGTGGTCATATTCTTCGCTCAGCCCGACGTTTTGTCCGGTCTATTCACCCTAGTCAATTTTGACGAGTCCGAACCGGAGGGCGTATTTGCGCCCATGGGCTCAGGTTGTTCTTCCATCGTATCTTACCCATACTTGGAAAAGAACCGACAACATCCTAGAGCTGTTATCGGCATGTTTGACCCCTCAGCACGACCCTACCTGCCTAAAGATGCGCTCAGTTTCTCTGTGCCGATGACGAGATTTGCCACTATGATTGAAAATATGGAGGAGAGTTTCCTCACTACAGATACCTGGAAGAAGCTGCGGAAAAGGATAGATTAGCTAGGCGACGTATTTCCTATTAACCCACTAAGCACTAAGTAACAAAGACCCGGATTGTTGGCTCCCACACACTTGCTTGCTTTGTCCCAGAAAGCCAATTATAATCAAATACCGAGTCTAAGTGAGTAAGCCCCTGTAGCTCAGGTGGATAGAGCAGCGGTTTCCTAAACCGCGTGTCGCGCGTTCGAGTCGCGCCAGGGGTACCACACAAGATACAGGTTAAAGGGCTGCGTGGCTTGCACAAGATGTAGGACACGCAGTTTTTTATGCCCCCCAAAAACTGCGAGTCGGTCCCACATCAACGAGGCGTCAAGTCAACATCAACTTTGGGTCAATTCTACTCAAATGCCCCAAGTGTGGACTATTGTAGTGTCCATCAAACGAGGTTTCCTTAGCGGTGCTGTTCTACGGCCTTAATACTTTGAGGCTCCTATTTCCTCCATCTTTCCCGTCACCATATAGACTACTCGCTCGCAGATATTGGTCACTCTATCAGCACTACGCTCCAGGTTATGAGCTACCCATATGAGCCGAGTAGCTCGTGTAATAGTCTTTGGGTCTTCGGCCATAAAGGTAAGTAGCTCACGAAAGACCTGGTCGTAAAGGTTATCAACTTCATCATCTTCATTGGCAATTCGTCGGGCGGTATCAGCATCATGGTTAATCAGGGCATCCAGACTTCGATGCAGCATGTCGTTCACTTTTTCCGCCATGCGCGGTATGTCAATAAGCGGTTTTAAGGGCGGCTCATCGCCAATCGGAACTACAATCTTGGCTATTCCCTCGGCATGGTCGCCGATTCGTTCTATATCGGTGATTATATTCAAGACACAGACAATGGCACGCAGGTCACTAGCCATGGGTTGCTGGGTAGCAATGAGCTGAACACACTTCTCCTCTATGTTAAACCGCTTCTCATTTATTTTAAGGTCATCAGCTATTACCTCACGAGCCTTATTTAAGTCTCTCTCCTTCAGGGCTTCTATCGAACGGCTGGTGGCCTTCTCTACCATGCTCCCCATGACCAGAACGTCATCCTGAATTTCCCGTAGTCTCTTATGAAAAACTGTTCTTATCTCCATTGGTTATAACCTCCTAACGACCTCTAACCAAATCGGCCCGTGATGTAGTCCTCAGTGCGCTTATCTTTAGGGTTAGTAAAGAGCTCAGACGTAGGCCCATATTCAACCAGTACGCCGGCTCTATCCTCTTCCATCATGAGGAAAGCAGCCATATCCGATACCCGCGCCGCCTGCTGCATATTGTGGGTAACGATGATAATAGTGTAATTCTCGGCTAAGCTTCTCATCAAGTCCTCGATTTTAAGGGTGGCTATCGGGTCTAGGGCGCTACAGGGCTCGTCCATCAGGATAACTTCAGGTTCCACCGCCAGCACCCGGGCGATGCAGAGCCGTTGCTGCTGTCCGCCGGAGAGAGCCAGTGCCGACTGCTCCAGTTTATCTTTAACCTCGTCCCAGAGGGCTGCGTGACGCAGACTCTTTTCCACGATATCCCCAAGCTCCAGCCGGCTATTCCTCCCGTGCCGCCTAGGGCCATAAGCCACGTTCTCAAACACCGAGAGGGGAAAGGGGTTAGGTTTCTGAAAGACCATACCCACCCTCTTGCGCAGTTCTACCACATCGATGGATTTATCGTAGATGTTAATGCCGTCAAGCTCAACCCGCCCTTCAACCCTGGCTCCGGTGATGAGGTCGTTCATTCTGTTGAAGATGCGGAGAAAGGATGACTTGCCACAGCCTGATGGCCCGATGATGGCGGTAATGGCGCACTCGGGTATCTCCAGGGTGATATTGCGCAGCGCCTGAAAATCACCGTAGAAAAGATTTACCTGGTTGGTGCTCAGCCGGGTTCTTTTGCAAGCAGGCGCCGTTTCGTTGAGTAAATCAGAGCTTAACTTCATGTTCATGAACTGTACCTCCTCTGCCGGGCGCGCAGTCTGATGACGGTGGCGATGACATTAAAGGATAGGACCACCACCATTAGCACCAGGGCCACGCCCCACATTGTGCTGTCGGTAATGCCGGGGACGTGCGCCGCTACCGTATACAAATGATAGGGCAGGGCCATGAACTGGTCGAAGGGGGACTGGGGGAGGCGGGGGAGAAGAAAGGCCGCCCCCACTACCAGAATCGGCGCTGTTTCCCCGGCAGCGCGGCTCATTGCCAGAACAGCGCCGGTAATTATACCCGGTTTAGCCTGAGGCAGGACAATGTGCCTGACTGTCTGCCATTTAGTCGCTCCGGTAGCCAGGCTGCCCTCTCTATATTCCCTGGGCACCGCCAGAATCGCTTCCCTCGAGGTGGTTATGGTCATGGCTAGCGCCTGGCAGGCCAGGGTTAAGCTAGCCGAAAGCAGCGACATGCCAAAATGAAACGCCAAAACAAAGATGCCCAGCCCGAAAAGTCCATAAACGATGCTAGGCACCCCGGCCAGGTTGACTATGGCCAGATTGATGATTCTGGTCAGCCAGTTATCGCGGGCATATTCGGTGAGGTATATTCCCGCCATCACTCCTATGGGGAGGGCGAAGATTATCGTGCCCAGCATGAGATAGAAAGTACCTACAATTGCCGGGAAGATACCTCCGGCTTTGCCCGCCTGTGACGGAGCCTGGGTTAGAAATTCCCAACTAATAGCACCGCTACCGTTAATAATCATCTGCAGTATTATGATTATGACCGGCACGACAACAATAATGGTGGCCATAATAAGTAAGCCGAAAGCGGCCCGCTGTGATGTCTGGCGTGATGCTATTGCTCTCGTTGCCATGACTACCTCGCGAACTTCCGTTTCTGGCGCTCTAACACCCTATCGGCGATTACATTCACCGCCAGGGTGAGAATAAACAGAATCAAGCCGATAGCAAAAAGTGCCTGGTATTGCAGCCCGCCGCGCACGGCGTTGCCGATGCCGGAGGCAATGGCGGCGGTCATCGGCATCATCGGTTCAGTGGGCGAAACGGGCACCGCCAGAGCACCGCCAGCTATCATGAGCACGGTCATGGTCTCGCCGATAGCCCGTCCCACCCCCAGCATAACCGCCGCCGTAATGCCGGAGAGAGCCCCTGGAATACACACATGCCTTATGGTTTCCCACTTGGTGGCTCCTAGAGCATAAGATGCCTGCCGGAACTCATCGGGCACGGCTCTGAGGGCATCCTCGGAGACGCTGACAATTATGGGCAGGCTCATCAGCGCCAGCATAATGCCGGCGCTCAGCCCGCAGAGTCCGGTATTTAGGTTAAAGGCGCTCTGCACCAGCGGTGACAGGAGCATCAGCCCGATAAAGCCCATCATCACCGACGGGATTCCCGCCAGCAGCTCAATGATGGGCTTTACTGTTTCTCTCACCTTATCGGGAGCTACCTCAGCCAGGTAAGCGGCACAGGCAACACCAATCGGCACTGAGATAGCGGTGGCGACCAGGGTGACCCAGAGCGTAGAAACGAAGAAGGGCATGATGCCGAAGGTGGGTGGCTCGGAGACCGGGTACCACTTGGTGCCGAAGAAAAACTCCCAGGGAGGAGTATAGAGAAAAGCGGGTAAGCCCTCCTTGAGCAGGAGGGCGATGATGCCCAGCAGGACGACAATAGCCAGCAGGCCGGCTAGAAAAATCCAGCCCTCAATAAACCTTTCGCCTAAACGCCACCGCCGTCGGAGGCCTTTTTCAAGGCCAACTCCGGCGATGGCTCCCCGCTGCAGCATGGGGTAATTCCCCTTTCGCCAATTTGCCCCAAACGGAGCTTTTGTTATTCTGCTATTCTAGTGGCACATAACCAACTTCGACTAAAGTCTGCTGGCCTTCTTCAGAAAGACAGTAATCAATGAAAGCTTTAATAACACCGGTGGGTTCCCCATCGGTATAGAAGAAGAGTGGTCGGGCAATGGGGTAAGTGCCATCCAGCGCGGTTTCTACACTGGGCAAGACCCCCGGCTCATCAGCCGTCCTCTGAATCGCCAGCGGCTTTACCTCGTCCGTCACATAGCCTAGCCCTGCATAGAAGATAGCATTGGGATTGTTAGCTACTTCATCAACTCCTTCCTTAGTGGAGGGCAGGAAAAGCACATCGGGACCATACTCAAGGCTCTTGTCCTCAGTGGGCAAACCCGGCATCTGCACCACGTGCTCCTTGAAGAAGACGTGGGTACCGGAGTTGGTATCTCGGGAGATGGCAACTATCGGCGCATTATTGCCACCGACCTCTTGCCAGTTGGTTATTTCCCCGGTATAGATGGCCGAGAGCTGGGCTATGGTCAGTTCTGACACCGGATTTGATGGGTGGACCACAACTGATAGAGCATCAGTACCTACCTGAATCTCATAGGGTTCAACCCCGTTAGCTTCGGCTGCGGTAATTTCCTCTGCCTTGATTGCCCGGGAAGCCTGACAGACGTCAGTGGTACCGTCAATGAGGGCGGCAATACCCACCCCGGAGCCTGGACCACTAACGGCAATGCTTACCTCAGGATGCTGGTTCATAAAGTCTTCTGCCCATATTACCGATGCCAGCTGTACTGTATTTGACCCGGTAATGCTGAACGAACCGGAAAGTCCGCCTCCATTGCCGGTAGTGCCGTTACAACCAGTGAGGGCGATAACGACAGCTATCATAACCGATACCGGTAATACGAACCATTTTTTGACTAGTTTAGTAAACAAACTATTTCCTCCTTTTGATTATTACTCTTATCCATGAACTGCTGCCATTTCCTCAATATATTCGGCAGCAAGGTGATGCCCACCTAACGCTTCGGGGTGCTCGAAGATAAGGTGGAGAACGGCTTCAGCGGTGGTTAAGTTGGTTGCCAGGGGTACATCGTGGACATCGCAGACCCGGAGCAGTGCCGATACGTCCGGCTCGTGGGGATGTGCCGTCAGCGGGTCGCGCAGGAAAATCACTGCCTTTACCTCCTCGTTGGCTACCAGCGCACCGACCTGCTGGTCACCGCCCAGAGGGCCGCCCTCCAGCAGCTTCACCGTTAGCCCAGTCCTCTCCTGAATGAGACGCCCGGTGCTCCGGGTAGCCGTAAGGTCAAGCCCGGCTAGTTCTTCCCTGTGCGTCTTCACCAGCTGCACCATATCTTCTTTCTTGGAATCGTGGGCAACCAGTGCCAGTGTAAGTCTTCTCAATTTCTCACCTCCTTTCCACCTCCCATGATAACAGCCCATCTTTAAGGGCCATTTAAGGCGTTGTTAAAACTATGTAAAATTTTTTCAATCATTCAAGTTCTTTAACCAGTGCTTCCACCCTGGCCTTGATTTGGTCCCTTATATGCCTTACTTCTTCTATTGATTTCCCCTCCGGGTCTTCAAGCCTCCAGTCCTCGCTGGGAACGTAAGTGGCGGGGCAAGCTTCTTCTACGTTGCAACCCATGGTGATAACCCGTTCCGCACCCTAGAGCATCTCAAAAGTGAGTATCTTTGGCTTCTGATGGCTGATGTCTATGCCGGCTTCCCGCATTGCTTTTACCACGTTGGGAATAACCTGTGCCGCCGGTGTGACTCCCGCCGAAATAGCTACTGCCTTACCTTTAGCCAGGTGATTGAAGAAAGCCTCCGCCATCTGGCTCCGGCCCGAGTTGTGGACGCAGACAAACACCACCTTCTTCATGGCGCTGCCCAAAGAAAAAGCCTTAAACCTGTTGTCCTGTTCATCTACTTTCACTGTAACCGATGAAGTTTAAGGACGGTTTAAGGCTATGTTAAGATTTGGTTAAATTTTAGGTGCTATTTAAAGTGGCAGGCTGAAGCTGAAAGTCGCCCCCTTTCCTTCCTCGCTTTCTACCCAGATATTACCGCCATGGGCCTCAACGACATGCTTGGCGATAGCCAGCCCCATGCCAGTGCCTTCCCCAGCCCGGGCTTTGTCTCCCTTATAGAAACGCTCAAAGACGCGAGGCAGGTCTTCCTTAGGGATGCCTATGCCGGTATCAGCTATATCGACAACGACTGACCCCTCAAGCGTTCTGGTGGTAATCGTTATCTTCCCGCCAGTCTCGGTGAACTTTATGGCGTTGTGCACCAGGTTGCTAATCACCTGCCGGACCCTGTCCTTGTCGGCGCTGACCTTGGGCAGTCTGGCGGCAAGCTTTTTCTTTATCGTTAGCTTTTGCCTCTCTGCCTGAGGGCTGAGCTGGGCGATAACCTCCTCAACTAAATTATTGAGGTTCACCGGCTCTTGTCTTAGCTCGGCTTTGCCTGTCTCGATGCGGGAGAGCTCGGTCAGTTCGGCTACCATATGTGTCAGCCGGTCCACTTCACTATCAATCCTGGTGAGAAAATCTCTGGCTGCCTTTTTGTCACCGACGGCGCCAGCGCGCAGGGTTTCTACCATCGCCTTGATTCCAGCCAGTGGTGTTCGGAATTCATGGGATATGTTGCCAATGAGCTCGCGCCTGGTGGTTTGTAAGTTTCTGAGCTCGGTGAGGTCCTGAAATAAAAGCAGGACGCCGCTATGAGCAATGGGAATGGCAATCGCCCGCAGATACCGTTTCGATGTGCTGGATTCATACTGGGCAGCCTGCGTTTTGGCTGTTTTCAGGCACAGCTTTAACACCTCATCGACCTCGTGGTCACGCACTGCCTCGATTAGCGGCTTATTCCTGGCGTCCTTAATGTTAAACAGCTTTTCCGCGGCTTTGTTAGCCAGCGAGATGTTGCCTTCAGCATCGGCCATGATGATGCCATCAGCCATGTTATCAAGGATGGTTGCCAGCCTGGCCCTGTCTTCTGAAATTGTTGCCACCAGTTCTTTCAAGCGGGCCGACATTTCATTGAAGGCATGGGCCAGTTCCCCCACCTCATCTTTAGCTTCTATGGTTATCTTCTGTCCCAGTTCCCCTGAGGCAATTCTCTTAGAAGCAGCAGTAAGCCTTCGTATCGGCCGGGTAGTTATACGGGCAATAACCCATGCCGCCAGAATAACCAATAACGCAGCAACCGCTGTGGCTGTGATAATGCTCACTGTGACCCGGTGCACCAGGCTTTCAACTGCTGTCAGCGGCAGCGAGACGCGGGCTACGCCCAGAATTTCACCCTGATACGAAATAGAGACAGCCACATACATCATCTTTTGCCCCAGAGTGGTGCTGTAGCGGGTGCTCTCTCCAACGCCTGTCGCCAGGGCATCCTTGACTTCGGGTCGGTTAGCGTGATTTTCCATAGCGGAAGGGTCTTGGTCAGAGTCGCCCAACACCGTGCCGTCGAGGGCAATGATGGTGACCCTGGTGTCGATTTCTGCCCCCAACTTTTTGGCCAGGGCGTCGAGGTTGCTCTGGTCACCCGAACTCAAAAAAACGGGCAGGCTGGCTTCGGCGGTAACCCTGGCTTCGTTCTCCAGTTGAGAGCGCAGGTTATCAAGCTGGGAGTTACGGGTAGAGTTCACCAAGTAAATTCCGAGAATACCCATGCTGACCAGCACGACCAGGACGAACGAAACGGTTATACGCCATTGAATACTGCGAAACATTTCTAGCCTTCCAGTTTATAACCCGCTCCCCTTACCGTCAGTAGGTATTTCGGGTGTGCCGGGTCAGTCTCGATTTTCTGTCTTAACCATCTGATATGGACATCCACCGTCCGGGTCTCGCCGGCGTAGTCATAGCCCCACACTTTATCTAAGAGCTGCCCCCGGCTGAAGACGAATCCCTTATTGCGGGCCAGGAAGACCAGCAGGTCAAACTCCTTTGGAGCAAGCTCCAGCGGCGAACCTCGGCAGAAAGCCTGATGGCGGCCAATGTCAATCTCCAGGTCACCGATTTTCAGCACTATTTCACCACCGGCGGGCTGAAGCTTGGTCATCTCAGTTCGCCGGAGCATAGCCCGCAGGCGAGCCAGCAGCTCTCTCATGCTGAAAGGTTTGGTCATGTAGTCGTCGGCGCCGATTTCAAGCCCGACTACTTTATCGACTTCCTCCGTCTTAGCCGTGAGCATCAGGATGGGGACGGTCATCTCTTTCCGCAGGATGCGGCACACTTCGAAGCCACTAAGTTTGGGCAGCATTATATCAAGGATGATGAGGTCGGGTTTTTCCCGGCGGGCGACATCCAGCGCTTCGACGCCATCAACCGCAGTGACGGCATCATAGTCTTCTTTACGAAGGTTATATTTGAGGATATCCAGCAGGTTACGGTCATCTTCAACAATCAGGATTTTAGCCATTAGTGACTCCAATAGTAGTATAAAGCTAACGGCGCGGTCTATCAAATGTTGAGAGAGGCGATGTAACAATATGCTAATTCGTGCAGTGAGCGGTTCAAAACTGCGTTGAATTTTTCCCGAATTTCCTCTATAATTCTTCCCGCTTGGCTCCCCGGTGATGGGAAAACTACAGGTCGTTAAGGCTAAAGGAGGGCGATTTTAGCTTCAAATCGGGGAGATTGTGCAAGCTGGCACTTCCTAAACCGCGTGTCGGGCGTTCGAGTCGCCCCAGGGGTACCACACAAGATACAGGTTAAAGGGCTGCGCGGCTTAGGCTTTTAGTAGCTCCTTGAATTTGGCAGTCAGAGCCGGCAAGACTTCTTTATAATCGGCGACGATACCGAAGTGGGCTACGCTGAAGATATTAGCCTCTTTATCCTTATTTATAGCCACAATGTATTTTGACCCCAAACAGCCAGCGATATGCTGTATGGCGCCAGAGAGAGCTACGGCTATGTATAGTTTAGGGCTGACCACCTTTCCCGTCTGGCCCACCTGGAGCGTCATCGGCGCCCAGCCCTCGTCACAGGCAGGCCTGGTAGCACCAACAGCGCCACCCAGAAGGCGGGCTAGCTCCTGGAGCATCCCGAAGTTTTGAGCATTGCCCATGCCACGCCCACCGCTAACGACTACCTCAGCGTCTTCCAGCTTCACCCCTTCCACCTCCTCTTTTATCCGATCGACAACCCTGACTTTAAGCGCCGAAGGGTCGAGCTTGCCTTCCAGGGGAATAACCTTGCCCTGCCTGGAGTCATTGCGCTCTGCCGGTGGCACTGTTTTCGGTCTTAGAGTAGCCATCTGAGGGCGGGCAGACTTTGATACCATCACGGCGTGGGCGTTACCACCAAAGACAGGCCTGGTCGAGACCAGGAGCTTGGTCTGCGGGTCAACGGATAACGCCAGGCAATCCATAGCCAGCCCACCCCCTAAGCGACCATTCAGTCGCGGAGCTAAATCACAACCGATATCAGTATGGCCTATAAGCATAATAGAAGGCAGCACTTTCCGGCAAAGGTCAGCCGTAACTTGAGTGTAGGCATCGGAGTTATAACTATCCAGGAGACTGTCTTGGGCAACATAGACCTTGTCAGCCCCATAGGCGATTGCCTCCTTGCCCAAGCCACCTGCCTGGCTACCCATCAATAGGGCGCTTAATTCCTCGCCCAGTTCACTAGCCAGCTTTCTTGCGACTCCAAGGAGTTCTATAGTGATTGGCGCCAGTTTCCCTCCGGCGACCTCGCCACAGACCAGAACACCTTTATGACTATCCATTGAATATCCTCCCCTTCATTTCATAATCACATCAGCTTAATAAGCTTTAAGGCTAGATTGGCGGCAGCTTCGCTAGGAGTAGCCCCGCTAATCATCTCACATTCAGTCTTTCGGGTGGGCACCGAGAGACCGGTGACCTCGGTATGGGCGTTAGCCCCCTCCAACTGCGCCGACTCAGCCCCGATATCCGATGCCTTCCAGACCGGAATCTGCTTACGGGCAGCAATCATGATGCGCATTCCCGCGGGAAGACGGGGTAGGCCAAGCTCACTGCTGACGGTAACCAGGCTGGGCATAGGGGCTTCCAGTACCTCATAGCCATCCTTCACTATCCTCTTGACCTTGAGCTTCCCCTCCACTGCCTCGATATCACAGGCGAGGGTAACTACCGGGATGCCCAGTATTTCGGCCAGAATAGA
>CAZQXA010000017.1:0-16083 GCA_964597155.1 uncultured Dehalococcoidales bacterium | reverse complement strand
ATCGCAAGGATGGCTCCGTCATTGACGTTGATATCAGTATCAACGGGGCTATGTTTGGGGGACAGAAGCTTATCTTCTGTGTCTGCCACGATATCACCGCCCGCAAGCAGGCGGAGCAGGCGTTGCTAGAGTCGGAGGAGCGGTTCCGTTCCATCGTGGAAAATTCTCAGGCCGGGGTAATGATTCTGGATGACGCTTATCACTTCACTTATGTGAATGCCGAGCTGTGCAAAATCTCAGGATATTCCCCCGAGGAGATCATAGGGCAGGATTTCCGCCAATTTCTCGACGAGGAGAGCAAACAACTTGTCGCCAATCGATACCTCCGAAGGCAGAAGGGAGAAGAAGTTTCTCCTCGGTACGAGTTCAATTTTATCCACAAAGACGGCCAGAAGAGACGTGTGGAAATCAGCTCTAGCGTAATCAAGGATTCGGCGGGAAGAATAAGGACGATAGCTCAGATTTTGGACATCACCGACCGTAAGCGAGCTGAGGAAGAGCTTCAAGCCGAGAAGAATAAGCTGCAATCATTGATAGGCGCCATGGAGTATACTTTCACCATCCAGGATAAGGACTACAACATTATCTATCAGAATGAGCTTTCGAGGATATCTTCTGGTGGTGACCATGTTGGCGATAAATGCTATCAGGCCTATGAGCATAGAGACAAGCTGTGTGATGGCTGCCCGGTGGCAATGGCCTTTAAGGACGGCCAGTCCCACACCGCGGAGAGGACGCGGCTATCGCCTGAGGGTGAGGTCACCTTCTGGGAGAATACGGCTAACCCCATTAGAGATGCCAAGGGAGACATTATTTCCTGTCTTGAACTTGCCAGGGATATCACCGAGCGCAAGCGTGTTGAGCAGACGCTGGTTGATGAAGCGACCCGGCGGCGTATCCTGATAGAGCAGTCCCGGGACGGCATCGTTGTCCTTAACCAGAACGGTAAGGTATACGAAGCCAACCAGAAGTTCGCCGAGATGCTCGGCTATACCCCCCAGGAAGCCGCCGAGCTCCACGTGTGGGACTGGGAATACCTGTACCCGCGTGAGCGGGTGCTGGAAATGGTACGGACCGTAGATGAGGCTGGTGACCACTTCGAGACACGGCACCGACGTAAAGATGGCAGCATTTATGACGTCGAAATTAGCACCAACGGGGCTATGTTTGGGGGACAGAAGCTTATCTTCTGTGTCTGCCGCGATATCACCGCCCGCAAGCAGGCTGAGGAGAAGCTGAAAGAATCGGAAGAGAAATATAAGACCCTGGCCGAAGACGCTCCTATGGGTATCTATATCAATGATTTTACGGGGAAGTTTCTTTACGGTAATAGAAAGGCTGCGGAAATAGTAGGCTACAAACGCCGGGAGTTGCTGGGCAAGAATTTCCTTAAATTAAAACTGCTTGATTCTAAGGGGCTGGCTAAAGCTGTCAAATTGCTGGCCCTGAATAGGATGGATAGGGCAACCGGTCCTGATGAGTTCGTGCTTCACCGGAGGGACGGAGATAAAAGAATTGTAGAAATTCGTACCAGGATAACCAAGGTTGGTGGCAAAAAAGTGGTCATGGGAATGATTGTGGACGTCACTGAAAGCAAGCAGGCGGAAGAGGCGCTGCATAAGAGCCAGGAAGCCCTGGAGAAAATGTTTGAGTCCGTCACCGATGGAATATCAGTTGTTGGTTTGGATGGTATCATTACCGAGGCCAACAGAGCCGCGGCCGAGATGCACGGTATCAAGTCCAAGGCTGAGCTGGTGGGAAGAAACGCCCTTGAACTTATTGTCCCCCGTGACCATGAGAGGGTGATAGCCAACATGCGGAAGGCTATAAAACAGGGCACAGTTGAAGACGTGGAATACACTCTGCTTAGGTCAGATGGCTCCGAGTTTCCCGGTGAGCTTAGTACCAGCGCCCTCAGGGGTGCTGATGGCAATTGCGTTGGTCACGTCACCATCTCAAGGGATATCACGGCACGCAAGCGGGGAGAGCAGGCGCGGAAAGAGGCCGAGGATAAATATAAGAATTTGGTAGAAGGTATAGGCGATGTGATATGGGAGACGGACGAAAAAGGAATGTTTACCTTCATTAGCCCCAAGGTTAAAGATATCTTGGGCTATGATGTGGATGAAGTAGTGGGCAAGAGAAGGACGCTTGACTTGGTACCAAAAGGGGAAGCGCAAAAATGGCTTCCCCGCTACAAAAAGGTTAATGCTGCCAGGAAGCCTTTCTCCGGCTTTGAGATTAGCCAAATCCATAAGAATGGCAATCCCGTCGTCTTTGAGACTAGCGGTGCTCCCTTTTTTGATGGCGCCGGAAATTTCAAGGGCTTTGTCGGCATAAATAAGGATATCACCGAACGCAAGCGGGCAGAGGAGGAGGTTAAGCGCCAAAAAGCTTATTTCCAGCAGCTCTTCGATAACTCTCCGGAAGGTATTGCTCTGCTGGATGAAGCCGACAGGTTTGTTCAGGTCAACAAAGGTTTCGAGACGCTTTTTGGCTACGGAACCGAGGAAATCAAGGGGCGGTTTATTAATGAAGTCCTTATTCCTCAAGAGCGTGGTGAGGAAGCCTTTGCCTTATCTCGGGCGGCGCTAAGTAATCAAGTTATAAGGAAGGAGACGGTAAGAAAGCGCAAGGACGGCAGCCTGGTAGAGGTTGATGTGATTGGCTATCCCATTCAGTTTGATAGCCAGACAGTGGGGGTTTATGTCATTTACAACGATATCACCGAGCGCAAGCAGGCGGAACGGGCGCTGAGGGAGAGCCAGGGATTCAGCTCCAGCCTGCTGGAAAGTTCACCGAATCCAAAATTCGTTACTAATCCGGATACTTCAGTAAAGTATGCAAATCCAGCATTTGAAAAGCTAACCGGCTTTACTTTAGCCGAGATTGCTGGCCGGCAAGTTCCCTACCCGTGGTGGCCAGAGGAACAAAAGAGAGAGAGATTGACTTCTTTTAAGAATGCCATGTTAACCGGCGGCAGAAGAAGCGAGCGGGCTATGCGGAAGAAGAACGGGGAGCGTTTCTGGGTGGCGATAAACTCGGCGCCGGTAGTGCATGAGGGTAAGTTGCTCTATTTCCTGGTGAACTGGCTCGATATCACCGAACGCAAGCAAATGGAAGAGGAGAGAATGGAACTGGAGCAGAAGGCTCATCTCGCCAGTCGGCTGGCTTCCATAGGCGAGATGGCGGCCGGTATTGCCCATGAGATAAATAACCCCATGACTGCTGTTATCGGCTTTTCCCAGTTGCTCATGGAATCGGACCTTCCCGCGGAGGCCAAGGAAGATCTAGGTGTTATTCATAAGGAAGCCCAACGTGCTGCCAATGTGGCCCGGAATCTGCTTACCTTCGCCCGGAAACAGGCGCCAACAAAGCAGCCAACAAATATGAATAGCATTATAGAGGGAGTGCTTAAACTACGTGCCTATGAGCAGAGTGTAAGTAATATCCGGGTTCGTACTCACTTGGCCCCCGACCTGCCCGAAGTCATGGCTGATTATTCTCAGATGCAGCAGGTCTTTATCAACATTGTCCTCAATGCTGAAGGTGCCATGCTTAATGCTGGTAAGGGGGGCACGCTGACGGTTACTACCCAAATTATCAATGGCTCGATCAGGGCATCATTTGCCGATAGCGGACCGGGGATTTCAAGAGAGAACCTGAATCGGATATTTGACCCCTTCTTTACTACTAAGGAGGTGGGCAAGGGGACTGGTCTGGGACTCAGCGTCTGTCACGGGATAGTAGCTGAACACGGTGGCAGGATATATGCCAAAAGCAAGACGGGTGGCGGCGCCACCTTTGTTGTCGAGTTACCGGTTACTAATGCTCATTCGAGCGGTGAGAGGAGTTAGATGAAAAATAAAAAAGGCGGCAAAAGAGTAATCCTGGTGGTTGAAGATGAGCCAGCCATCTCTCAGGTGTGCCTGAGGACTCTCACTGCTGATGGTTTTGAGGTTGATATTGCTGTCAACGGAGCCATTGCTGAGGAGATGTTGGATAAAAAAGAGTATGACCTCTGCCTTATTGATATCCGAACGCCGATACTGAATGGCCGGGAGCTTTATCAGTATATGGAAGAGAAACACCCGGAGTTGACCGAAAAGGTTATATTTACCACCGGAGACGTCCTGGATGAAAAGCTGGCCTCTCTGCTCAAGGAAGCCAACAGAGCCTATCTACCCAAGCCGTTTACTCCCGATGAATTGAAAGCCATAGTCAGAGAGGTGCTGGAAGGTTAGAAGCCATGGCCAATAAGAAGGTAAGAGTACTGGTCGTTGATGACGAAGCGATGGTCAGGAGGCTTCTTTGCCAGAAGTTATCCCGAGAAGGCTACCAATGCGAGGAAGCTGCTGGCGTCAGTCAAGCGCTGGATAGGCTAAGAAAAAACCAGATTGAGCTGGTGATTCTGGATATAAAGATGCCGGGTAAATCGGGCATGGAGCTGCTGCCAGAGATAAAAGCCGATTACCCTGATACGGCAGTCATAATGGCTACGGCTCTTTCCGATGCCAATATCGTCACCCAGTGTATGAAGCAGGGAGCCTATGACTATATATGCAAGCCCTTTGACCTGCGCGAGGTTTTGCGGAGCGTGGAGGGAGTTCTGGATAAAAGAAGGCTGGAGCTTGAGATTAGGAAATACCAGCAACATCTGGAACAAAGGGTTGACGCACAAACGAAAGAGATACGGAAGGTCTTCCTGGGTGCCATTGAGGCATTAGCCTTTGCCCTCGAGGCCAAGGACAAGTATACCGCTGGGCATTCTCGCCGGGTAACCGAAATTGCCGTGGCTATAGGTAAGGAGATGAGTCTATCCTCAGAAGAGATAGAAGACCTGCGCTGGGGAGGTTTACTGCACGATGTTGGTAAGATTGCCATTGACCAGCTTATTCAGAACAAACCGGGCGAACTGACCCCCGAGGAGTATGAGCATATTATGACTCATCCCCATGTAGGCGCCGGTATTGTAAAACCGGTGGTAAATGATAGGGTGGTGGCAATGATTGAACATCACCATGACTATTATGATGGCAGTAGAGTGGCTCAGGTTATAAATGGTGAAGACATACCGCTTGGCGCCAGAATTCTAGCCGTAGCTGATGCCTTTGATGCCATGACCTCTGACCGCCCCTATCGCTCGGCGATGTCGATAAGCGAAGCCTTAAGCGAAATCAAGCGGTGCTCCGATGTCCAATTTGACCCGGCTATCGTTGATGCTTTCTACAAAGTGCCGGTGGCGGGGATAGTGCTGGCAGAAGCCTAAAGCTTGGTTGATTGCCCAAGGGAGGAGATTTGCTTTAGTGGACCAATCGGGGAGAAAGAAAATACTTATAGTCGATGACGAACCATCCGTCAGGTCATTGGTAAAAAAGCTTCTGGGTAAGGACTATGTCGTCCTTGAAGCCAATGATGGTAAGGAGGCGGTAAATATGGCTCAAAGCCAGCAACCAGACCTCATACTGATGGACATCCTGATGCCCAAGATGGACGGTCTTACTGCCTGCTATGCCATTAAAATGAACGAGACTACCAAGTCAATCCCAGTGATAATGCTCACCGCCGTTGACTATGAACTCAACAAGAAGCTCAGCCAGGATGTTATGGGTGCCCACGGATATATAACCAAGCCATTCAGCTCCCTGCAGTTACTGAAAGCCGTTGGGCGATTTTTGGAAGTCCCCCAAGCCTAGAATGACAGGCTGCCGGCATCTATTCGCTTATCAGGCCAGACTCTGGTGCCCGGCGCCAGTTTATTATTCTTGCCGATAACAACATTATCGCCCAGGACACAGTTTTCCAGAACCTGGCTCCCTTCCTGGATATAGCTGTGGGAGGCAAGGACACAGTTGCTCAGCGTAACCTTTTTGCCCACCCTGGAGTCGTGCCACAGTATTGCCCCTTCTATGGAAGCTTCGCGAGCAACCTGGCATCGCTGCCCAAGAACAGCCGGCCCCTTCACCCTTGCCCCCTTAGCGATGACGCAGTTCTCACCGATGAGCACTGGACCCTCAATCTCAGCCGAGGGGTGAATGGTGCTCTTACTCCTGACTTTGCCGCTTTTGTTAACCTTACCCCAGTAGTGGAATAGAGAAGGGGCTTTGCCCTCAAGCAGGTCGTGCTGCACCTTGATGTATTTTTCCGGCGTGCCTATGTCAATCCAGTAGTTATCAGAGATATAGCCTAGAATAGGCTTGCCCATCTTGAGGAGCTGGGGGAAGATATTACGCTCAAAGGAGGAGGGGGTTTGGGGAGGGATGTGCCCCAGGACTTGGGGCTCGACGATATAGATACCGGCATTAATCATGTTGGTGGTGACCTCTTCCCAGCCGGGCTTCTCCACAAAGCGCTTTACCATACCCTCGGTGATAGTCTCTACCACGCCGTATATAGTGGGATTATCCACCGGGGTGAGGGCAATGCTCACCTCGGGCTTTACTTCCCGGTGCCGGTTTGCCATAGCGGTGAGGTCTATAGCAGTCAGGACGTCACCATTGAGGACAAAAAAAGGCTCATCCAGGCTAGCCTCGGCGTTTTTTACGGCACCAGCCGTGCCCAGAGGCTCTTCCTCTACGAGATAAGTCAAATGGAGGCCCCATTTGGCGCCATCACCAAAGTAGTCCTGGATGCGGCCAGGGAGGTAACTCATAGCCAGGATGATATCTCTTATGCCGTGCTCTTTGAGGTACTGCATCAGGTATTCCAGAAAAGGCATATTCAGGATAGGCACCATTGCCTTGGAGGTATTGCAGGTTAAGGGGCGGAGCCTGGTTCCTTCCCCGCCTACTAGGATGACCGCCTTCATCTCTTTCCTCTATATAGATAAAATATCGGGGTGGCCGGATTCGAACCGGCGACCACCTGAACCCCATTCAGGTGCGCTACCAGGCTGCGCTACACCCCGACTGATGGCAACATATTAGCATAATTTACTCTCCAGGACAACAAAGCATAATTGAAAAGATTGCGCTTTTGGGTTATAAATATAGTATATTGAATATACAGAGGTGGGAGATTTGGCCAAAAAGAAGATAGAGAAACCCGGGCGCGAGTTTACCAAGCGCCAGCTTTCACGGTGGCAACAGCAAAAGAGGAGACAACGTATTATCTTTGGCTCAGCGATTTTGGTTATTGTGGCCGTATTGGCCATTGTTGGCGTTGGGGTTTATCAAGGGTGGTATGTTGAGCAGTATCGACCACTGCATGAAACTGTAATTGAGGTAAACGGTACCGAGTTTGACATGGAATATTTTATAGAGGTGCTTGAGTATTTCCGTGACGTACAGGGTGTGCCTGACCAATATCTTGAAATGATAACTCCGCAGGCAATTACAACCATTGAGGATAGTGAGCTGATGAGGCAGGCGGCTATGGAATTGGGCATCACTGTTAGCGATGAAGAGGTTGATGAGGGACTTGAGAGTATCGGCCTGCCGCCGAGCAGAGTCAATAGGGATATGCTTAGAACACAGATGCTTAGTACCAGACTGCTTGAAGAGTATTTTGAGCAGCAGGTGCCGGAGTATGCCGAGCAGAGGCACGTAATGGCGATGTTTCTGGAAAGCGAGAGCCAGGCTAACGAGGTCAGAGACAGGCTGGAGGCGGGCGAGGACTTTGCCACCTTAGCTGGCGAGCTTTCTCTGGATGCTACCACTAAGGAAGCAGGAGGCGACCTCGGCTGGGTGGCTGAAGGAGTTTTGTATCTAAAGACGGGGAGTTCCATACTTGAGGAAAATGCCTTCGATTGTGAGCTTGGGGTATTAAGCCAGCCAATATATGAGGATAAAGCTAAGACGTTGGGCTACTGGTTGATTGAGGTGGTGTCGCGGGATGATGTAGCAGAGCGGGCTCAGGTTAAGATGATACTGCTGGGAAGCGAGGAGGAGGCTATCGAGGTCAGGGACAGACTGGAAGCGGGCGAGGACTTTGCTACCCTGGTTAGCGAGTTCTCTCAGCATGATGTGTCTAAGGCAAGCGGGGGTCAGTTGGAGGTATCCTCTGAGGGGATGATAAGTCCAACATTTTATGATTTTGTCTTTGACCCTGAGACGGAGGTGGGGGTATTGAGCCAGCCCATACGGGACGAAGGGGTTAGCACCACTGGTGGCTACTGGCTGATGGAGGTCGTGGATGTAGATAGTAATCGCTTGATTGAGGAGGAAGACCGGGATTTGCTCAAACAAAGCGCTTTGAGCCAGTGGGTTGAAGCATTAAGGGAAGACCCTGATAATATTATCCAGAATTATCTGGATGACGAGAAGAAGCAGTGGGCAATTGCGCAGGTTAGAGGAGGCTAGGAAAGTGAAGAGGCAGAGCATCGGGATAGGGTTAATGGGGTTGGGGGTTGTTGCTGGGGAGGTAGCCAGGATTCTGGCGGCTAGGGCAGAGGTTTTAGCCGGGCAGGTAGGTTGTCCTCTTGTGCTGAGGAAGGTGAAGGTCCTGAAGTCGGACCTGGCCAAGCCGCAGGCAAAGGAGATGGGGTTAAAGCTTTTTACCACTGACGCCGAAGAGTTTTTTGCCCAAGATATAGACATTGTGGTTGAGGCTATCGGCGGTGAGGAGCCGGCTTTTGAATATCTGAAGCGGGCGCTCTCCGGCGGCAAACACGTGGTTACCTCCAACAAGGAGGTCATCGCCAAGCACGGGGTGGAGCTTTTTGACATAGCTCAGGAGAATAGCGTTGGCCTGCACTACGAAGCCAGCGTCGGCGGCGGTATCCCCCTGATTGCTCCCGTTCAGCAGGAGCTGGTGGCTAATAAGATAATCGGCATTTATGCCATAATCAATGGCACCACTAATTATATCCTTACCCGGATGGCAAAAGAGGGCGCTGATTTCCCCTCAGCACTTAAAAATGCCCAGAAGCTGGGCTATGCCGAGGCTGACCCCAAGAATGATATCGAGGGGATAGATTCTACCTATAAACTGGCTATTTTAGCCTCTTTAGCCTTTCATTGCCGGGTCAGGCCGCAGGATATTCACTGTGAAGGTATCTCCCGGGTGAATAACCGCGACTTCAGGTATGCTCAGGAGCTGGGTTTTGCCATAAAGCTGCTGGCTATAGCTAAACAGGCAGATAACCAGATTGAGGTGCGGGTCCACCCTGTTTTTATCCCCGAGGAGTCCCTTCTGGCTAAGGTGGACGGCGTCTATAATGCCATTCTGGTGGAAGGCGACCTGGTGGGCAGGGTGCTTTTCTTTGGTGAGGGGGCTGGCGCTTCACCTACTGCCAGCGCTGTCATCGCTGATGTGGTCTCAGCAGCTAAGGATGTTATCTCTGGTGGGGGCAGCCGGGTGAGGTGGGTATTAGACCCGGCTAAGAGCATTAGGCCCATGGCTGAGCTTGAGACCAGATATTACCTGAGGCTGAATATTGCTGACCGCCCCGGGGTCTTGGCTCAGGTTTCCAAGGCTTTGGGCGACCATCTGATTAGTATCTCCTCGGTTATTCAGAAGACGACTGATAGTGCCGCGCAGACAGCGGAGATTGTTATTATGACCCACCCGGCCAAGGAAGCGGAGATGCAACAAGCCCTGGCTGAGCTGGGGAAGCTGGCTTCGGTTAAGGAGATAGGCAATTTTATAAGGGTGGAGGCTTAAGGAGAGTTTTAGAGGCGAGTACGGGGCCCCCACGAAGTCAGGATTCCGTGGGGTAAAAGCCCTCGAGGGTGGGTTTGGGTGGGAAGAGAAACGCGAATTTAAAGCAGGGAGGAGAATGGGGAGTCCGAGAGGGGCGATAGCCCCTCTTATTAAAAAATCTTCCCCCTCCCTGGTAAGGGAGGGGATTGATGGGGAGGGTTGGTAGGAAATAGATATAGGTTTGGAGAAAAAGAGCTATGAAACCCGGAGTTTTAGCTAGATACAAAGACTTTTTGCCCCTTACCTCCAAGACACCCTTATTCTCTTTAGGGGAGGGGGATACTCCTCTGGTCAGGTGCCCCCAGCTGGAAAAAGAGACCGGCTGCGGTGAACTTTATTTCAAGCTGGAGGGGTGTAATCCCACCGGTTCTTTTAAGGATAGGGGCATGGTGGTGGCGGTAGCCAAAGCCTTGGAGGAAGGCAGTAAGGCGCTCATGTGCGCCTCCACGGGCAATACCAGCGCCTCAGCTGCCGCCTATGCTGCCTACTCGGGCGTTGACGCCATAATCGTTGTCCCCAAAGGCAAGATTGCCCTGGGCAAGATGGCTCAGGCGATTATCTATCGGGCTAAAATCGTGACTATTGACGGCAACTTTGACCAGGCGCTGACCATAGTGCGCGCTCTCACCGAGAAATATCCCATTGCCCTGGTGAACTCGCTTAACCCCTATCGCCTGGAGGGACAGAAGACCGCCGCCTTTGAGATTATCGATACCCTGGGCGAAGCCCCGGACTACCTCTTTATTCCGGTAGGCAATGCCGGCAATATCACTGCCTACTGGAAGGGCTTTGTCCTGTACCATAAGGCGGGCAGGGCCAAAATTACCCCTAAGATGATGGGTTTTCAGGCGGAGGGCGCGGCCCCCATTGTGCGGGGCCATGTCATTGAGAAGCCGGAGACGGTGGCTTCGGCGATAAGAATCGGCAACCCGGCTAGCTGGCAGAAGGCGGAAGCCGCCCGCGATGAGTCCGGCGGCGTTATTGATATGGTTAGCGATGGGGAGATTCTGGCCGCTCAGAGGCTGATGGCGACCAAGGGGGGCGTCTTCGGCGAGCCAGCTTCGGCAGCATCTCTAGCCGGGCTGATAAAGCTCCACCAAAAAGGAAGGGACTTCTCCAAGAGTCGGGTGGTCTGTATCGTAACCGGCACCGGGCTTAAGGATACCGAGACGGCAGTAAAGAATGCCGAACCTTTCCTCGAGCTGCCGGCTGACTTAGCTGTTGTGGAGAAGGCTTTAGGGCTTTAAGCAAACTTGACATAATAATTTCAGGGCAAAAGGGATAAGAGGAGCATTATAAGGAGGACGGGAGTGATTGATGAGAACAGAATCAAGGAGGCAGTAACTTCCCTCATCAAGGCTATCGGTGAAGACCCGCAAAGGGAGGGGTTAGCCGGTACTCCGGGGCGGGTGGCTGAGATGTACGCCGAGCTTTTTTCGGGGCTTGATATGGAGCCGAAGAAAGAGCTGACCGTTGGCTTTGAGGAGGGGCACCGGGAGATGGTAATCCTCAGGGATATACCCTTTTATTCCATGTGCGAGCACCACCTTTTGCCCTTTTACGGTGTGGTTCATATAGGTTATCTGCCTAATGCTACCGGGCGTGTTGTCGGGGGGAGTAAGCTGGCACGGGTGGTGGAAATCTTTGCCAAGCGCCCCCAGATTCAGGAGAGAATGACCACCCAGATTGCCGATGCCATTGTGAGCGGGCTCCAACCCGATGGGGTGGGGGTGATTGTCCAGGCCGAGCACCTGTGCATGATTATGCGGGGCATCAAGAAACCGGGAAGCACTATTGTTACCTCAGCCCTGAGGGGTGCCTTCCGCAGCAAAATGGAGACCAGGGCTGAATTTTTTGCTCTGCTGCAGGGTAAATAGGCAGGTTAATCCGAGGAAGGGATTGGCCTTGGTTCCTGGAGTTCCATTTCCTGACCACAGCAGGTAGGTGTGCCTTCACCGGCTTTGGTGCATAGTATCTCAGTGCCACACTTGACGCAGCGATACCTTTTACCTAATTGACTCGGCATTTTATTGCTTCTTTAGCTCCATAGGTTGACCACAGCAGTGGATGGTGCCATCGCCCCCTCTGGTAACGATGAACTCAGCGCCACACTTGGCACAGTGATATCTTTTGCCTATCTGATTGGCCATCTCATACTGCCTTTCTCTGGTTTACTGTATTTAAAACTTTTCATATTATAAGCTCTGGCTTAAACCATTGTCAAAACCTGCTCATTCACCCATAATCTGCGCGGTGATTTGCCTTGACCTTGGTCTATTGTCAAAGTCCACCAGCACTACCTGCTGCCAGGTGCCCAGAGCCAGCTTTTTGTGGCTAAATGGGACTACCAGCGAGGCGCCCAACAGTGAAGCCCGAACATGGGAGTGGCCATTACCATCGCCCCAGGCGCGGTCGTGCTGGTAGGGGATATCGGTGGGGACATTTCGCTGCCACATATCCCGGAAGTCGGCAAGAAGCCCGGCTTCAAACTCAATAGTGGCAATGCCGGCGGTGGAGCCGGTGACAAAAAGGGTAACCGTTCCATCATTTATATCGGTCTCCGCCAGCTTTTGTTCTACCTCTGGGGTAATGTCAATGATATGGCAGTGCCCTTTGCTCTCCAGGCTGATTTTCTTGGTGACGACCATCTTCTATCGCACCCCCTTAATCCCCCTCTCTTTCAAAGGAGAGGGGGAAGTTTTTTAGAAAGAGGGGCAAAGCCCCTCTTAAACACCCTTTAATTCCTCCCACATTATATCCTCTAGCTCAAAAACCGGCCCGTCCTGGCATACCTGCCTTAAGCCTTTTCTGGTCTTCACCGTGCAACCGTAGCAGATGCCCAGCCCGCACCCCATCCTCACCTCTAATGAAATCTGAACGGGTTTGTTTCTTAGTTCTGGCATCCCGGCCATAGCCTTATACATCGCCAGTGGCCCGCAGGCAAAGACCTGGTCGGCGCCGCTAATAAAATCGGGCAGGAGGTCGGTTATCATCCCCTTTTTGCCAATACTGCCATCCTCGGTAGCTGATACCAGTTTGATATCTGGAGGAATAGAGCGCCTTTTATTATCGGCAGTACCATAAAGTAAGGTTACTGACCTTTTTCTTTTCAGTGCCTCTTGGGCGAGAAAATATAAGGGAGCAATACCATTGCCACCGGCTACCAGTAGCAGGTTATTTGAGCCGGGGTGGATAGCAAAGCCATTGCTCAGCGGCACGATGATATCTACGCTCTCTCCTGCCTTACGCTCTGATAGCCAGGGCGTGCCCTTACCATCGGCTAACACAGCATAAAAGAGGGCAATGCCATCTTCATTAACTTGGTGGATACTGAATGGACGCCGCAAAAGACAATCTTTACCACAGCTAGCCATAATAAACTGCCCGGGCTTTGCTTTTGAAGCCACTTCGGGGCACTTAAGCCATATAAGCCAAGTACCTACAAATTTTAGATGTCCCGAAACCCAATGCTCTCCCCAGAGTTTTTCATTGGATATTACAGTAGCTGTAACCTGTCTCAAGCCGGTCCCTTTCTCCGATAGTCTGATATCGGCTGGGCGCTATAAGTCTGGCTCCCTTTCAGGAGCGCTCCCAGGGCAGCCTGGGCGGTATCAAGGGAGGTAAAGCAGGGGATGCGCTTCTCGGCGGCTGCCCGGCGGATTTGGAAGCCATCCCTCAGGGGCACGCGACCTCCGGTGATGGTATTGACGATGCCGCTCACCGTCCTGTCGTTGATAATGTCAATAACGTTGGGGTGCCCCTCGCTTAGCTTTTTGGTTATCATGGTTACCGGCAGCCCGGCGGCTTCAATCATGGCTGCCGTACCTTCGGTGGCGTAGAGCTTAAGACCTATCTTGGAGAACTTCTTGATTAGGGACAGGGCTTCGGGCTTGTCCCTATCAGCGATGCTGAAGAGTATGCCTCCCTGGATTGAGAGCATCAGCCCGGCGGCTTGCAGCGCTTTGGCCAGGGCGGCATCATAGGTATAGTCAATCCCCATTACCTCGCCGGTGGACTTCATCTCCGGCCCGAGGTAGGTATCAACGCCAGCCAGCTTTGACATTGAGAAGACCGGGGCTTTAATGCCCACCAACTTCTGCCTTGGCCAGAGCCCGGTTTTATAGCCCTGCTCTTTGAGGGTCTTACCCAGCATGACCTTGGTGGCTACATTTACCATGGGCACGCCGGTGACCTTGGAAATGAAGGGGATGGTGCGGCTGGCCCGGGGGTTTACCTCCAGCACATAAACTGATGAGCCTTGACTATCTTTAGCGGGCATAATGTCGAACTGGATGTTCATCAAGCCCTTGATTTTGAGTGCCAGCCCTATCTTGATGGCGTAGTCAACCATAGTCTCCACCTCGGCTTCGGTCAGGTTTATCCCGGGGTAGAGGGCCATTGAGTCTCCGCTATGGACTCCGGCGCGTTCAATATGCTCCATTATTCCCGGAATGAGGATGTCTTCGCCGTCGCTTACGGCGTCAACCTCTACCTCTTTACCCTCCAGATACTTATCAATAAGGACGGGGTGTTTGGTGTCCAGTTCCATAGCCAGTTTAAGGTAGCGTTTAAGCTCGCTGGCATTGTGGACTATTTCCATAGCCCTGCCACCGAGGACATAGCTGGGGCGGACCAGAACGGGGTAGCCGATGAGCTTAGCCACGCCGAGAGCTTCGTCGATAGAGGTTACGCCGGCTCCCGGCGGTTGGGGGATGCCTAACTCATTGAGGAAGTTCTCAAAGCGGCGCCTGTCTTCAGCCAGGTCTATGGCTTCAGCGCTGGAGCCTAAGAGGGGCATCCCGCTGCGAAAAAGGGGTTCAGCCAGGTTTATGGCTGTCTGACCGCCAAACTGGACTATTGAGGCTGGCGCCTGGCTATGGTAGCCCTCGTTCTCCAGGATATCACGCAGGCTTTCCTCGTCCAGGGCTTCAAAATAGAGACGGTCGCTGGTGTCAAAATCGGTGGAGACCGTCTCCGGGTTTGAGTTTACCATAATTGCCTGGTAGCCGGATTCCTGTAATGCCCAGGCGGAGTGAACACTGCAATAGTCAAATTCTATCCCCTGACCGATGCGGATGGGACCGCTGCCAATAACCACTGCCTTATTTGTGGGCAGAGGCTCAGCCTCGTTCTCCTGCTCATAGGTGCTATAGAAATAGGGGGTGCTGGCATCAAACTCGGCGGCGCAGGTATCCACTATCTTGTAGACCGGGCGGATATTCTTTTCCTGGCGCAGTTGCCTCACCTGCTCTGGTAAGCGATCAGCCAGAGTGCCAATCTGCTCGTCGGAAAAGCCCAGTCGCTTTGCCTGCCAGAGGAGCTCCGGGGTCAACGTCTCGGAAAGTAGTTGCTTTTCCATATTCACGATATTTTGAAGCTTGGTGACAAACCAAAGATCAATCTTGGTATGGTCGGCTAGCTCTTTGGCGCTTATCCCCCGCCTTAGTGCCGCCATTAAAGCCCATAATCTCAGGTCGTTGGGGTGCAGGGGGTAGGAATCAATGTTTTTCCCCAGCTTCCAGCTTGGGTCTTCCCAGAGCAGCGACCTGTTGCCGAACTCCAGGGAGCGTACCGCCTTCTGCAGGGCGGCTTCAAAACACCTATCAATAGCCATAACCTCGCCGGTGGCTTTCATCTGGGTGCCGATGAGCCTGTCGCCGGAGGCAAACTTGTCAAAGGGCCAGCGGGGAATCTTGACCACCAGATAGTCCAGCGCCGGCTCAAAAGAGGCCATGGTCTTGCCGGTTACCTGGTTGGGGATTTCATCCAGCCTCTTGCCCACGGCTATCTTGGCGGCAACCCGGGCGATGGGGTAGCCGGTAGCCTTGCTGGCCAGGGCCGAGCTACGGCTGACGCGGGGGTTGACCTCAATTACATAGTAGTTTGTGCTTTCGGGGTCAAGGGCGAATTGTATGTTGCAGCCGCCTTCAATACCCAGGGCTCGGATAATCTTGAGGCTGGCCGTCCTCAAGAGCTGATATTCTTTATTGGTCAGGGTCTGGCTGGGGGCAACGACAATGCTATCGCCGGTGTGCACCCCCATAGGGTCAATGTTTTCCATGTTGCAGACAGTGATGCAGTTATCGGCGGCATCCCTCATTACCTCATACTCTATCTCCTTCCACCCCGCCACCGATTTCTCCAGTAGCACCTGGTTTATGGGGCTGGTGGCCAGCCCCACGCCCGCCGCCTTATCCAGTTCCTCCCAGGTATTGGCCATGCCCCCTCCCGTGCCGCCCAGGGTGTAGGCCGGGCGAATGATTAGGGGCAAGCCTATTTCCCTGGCTACTTTCCTTGCCTGCTCCAGGGTATTGACGGTGGCGCTCTGGGGGATAGGCTCGCCGATCTTGGCCATCAGCTGTTTGAATAGCTCGCGGTCTTCGGCATTTCTTATTGTCTGTATGGGGGTGCCCAGAGACTTTACCTTGAACTTGTCCAGTA
>CAZQXA010000016.1:0-16193 GCA_964597155.1 uncultured Dehalococcoidales bacterium | reverse complement strand
CAACTGCTACCAAACGATCTGGATGTTGTGTTCATCTCAACTTATACTCAGGCAAGTGCACTGGCATACGCTCTGGCAAAACTGTATCGCAGGGAGAAAACACTTACCGTGATAGGCGGTCCTCATGCTAAACAATTTCCCGAGGATTGTCTGCGTTTCTTTGATATCGTTGTGCGTGACTGTGATAAGACTCTAATAACTGAGATTTTAAGAGATGCCCCTCGGGGAGAAATTCTCACCAGTGGGCGCGCCCTTGGCAGTATTCCCAGTGTACAGGAAAGGATGCCGGAAATCCGCGCATCCACTTTCCTAAGAGGTAAGCCCTTCCCTTTTACTTCAATTCCGCTGTTAACCAGCATTGGCTGTCCCAATTCTTGTGATTTCTGTATTGATTGGAATAATCCCTATGTACTTTTATCTTTGGACCAGCTAGAAGCAGATATGCGCTATATCTTTCGACATTTCCCCAGGGTGATGATCAGTTTACATGACCCCAACTTTGCCGTGAAATTCGAGCAAGTCTTCAATGTACTGGAAAAGGTACCCAATCGCAGGCGTCACACTTATATAATGGAGACTTCACTCTCCATCCTGCGAGGCTCCAGATTGGAGCGGCTGAAAAACATGGGGAACTTCTATATAATTCCCGGCATCGAATCATGGACAGCTTATTCAAGCAAGGTTGGAGCTGGCTCTATAATAGCTCCTCGAGAAAAACTGGATAAAGTAATAGAGCAGTTTAATATCATTCGACCTTACGTTACCGGAATTCAAGCCAATTTCATCTTCGGTCTGGATGTGGATATAGGGGATGAACCTATAGAGTTGACCAAGGAATTCGCATCTCGAGTTCCCTTCGTTATGCCGAATTTTAATATTCCGGTCCCCTTTGGAAATACTCCACTATATGAAAGATATTTAAGCGAAGGCCGTATTTTGACAGCCATGCCATTTACTTTCTATTACATGCCATACCTGGTATACACGTTAAAGAATTATAGTCCGGTGGTCTTTTATGAGAAACTCATTGATATGGTTTCTTACATTTCTTCCGGAAGTATGCTCCTAAAAAAACTAAAGAAAGCTCCTGCCCCGTTCCCATCCGGATACAACATAGTTAAAACTCTGAGTAACAGGCAAATGATCGGGAGACTTCGCAATATATTGAATTATTTAAATACTAATAAACAATTCAGAGCTTTTCACGAACATGGGACGGATGTTTTACCGGAATTTTATCACCGCCAGTATGAGCGCTTGCTGGGCCCTTATGCTACCCTTATGTCTCGCCAAGAACGTAAACCTATACTGGTTAGTCATAAAAAGAATGAGGTTTAGCCCTAGGACTCAAGCGGCGGACATTATTAACCGGTAAATGAAGTGTTGCATTTCCCTTTCACATTTTCGAAGGTTACAATATAGCGTCTTGTGTAATAGTAGCCGGAGATTGCTTCGTCGTCCTTCTGCGAAGGACTCCTCGCAATGGCAGGGGAGTTCAAGGCGGAAGTTTTTTCATCCCACCCAACCCACCCAATAGAGGTTAAACCTCTTTCCAACTACTTTTATGGGGGGAAGAAAGTTTTAGAAGCACATACGAGGTCCCCGAAAAACTTTGTTTTTGGGGTAAAAAGCTTATGAGGGCGGGTGGGTATGGGAAGAAAGACAACCGTTAAAAATGGAGGGGTGGGGAGAAAAGAGTTTTAGAGGCGCTAGCCTCTCTAGGGCGGGGTAGGGTGGGAAGAAACAACTGCTTGACAAACACCATCCATCCCATTAATGTTTTTTAAGGTTATAGGCAGGGATAGTGGTGTTTGCTACCGGATTTAAGAGGAGAATGCGCAGCCTTTTTCATGTCTCCCCCACACCCAGAATCCTGATTTTTTTCATTGCCATCCTTATTAAGCTCACTGCCTCCACACTCTCAGCTATCGGCTTTGTTCTTGAGAGTCCTGTCCTTAAGATTACTGGCGTTGTCGTTTGGCTGGCTTGGTTTGCCGTCCTGCTCTTAATAGCCGTGCCCGAAACGGACCAATTTCTACGAAATCAGATGCGCTGGCTTACGACTACGGCGCTTGCCATCTTTATCGTTTTACTCCTCACGGGAGCAAGCCTGTTTGTGGTAGTATCTGCCGTCGAATCGGAGCCTTCCCCGGTTGACCAATCGGATGAGAACACGTCCGAGGTACTTACCTCTTTTGACCGTGTCTTTGCCTACAACGATGCCACTGCCCTCTGCCATCAAGCTACTGAAAACCTCATAGATGGCAAGAATCCATACGCTGAATCCAATGTCGTCAGTGCTATGCTTGAATTCAACGGTTCCTTTGACAAACTGACTCCGCTAAGAGAAGGTATTTTTGCCCAGGTTTTTCCATATCCCGAGACGGCCCAGCTAGAGCAACTGTGGCAGGAGGCGGTAAAAAATCCTGAGCAGATTCCTGTTGAACTTGAGTCCAAGCTGGGCTATCCTGCTGGCATTTTTCTACTGCCGGCTCCTTTTATCCTGTTGGGCATAGGTGACTTAAGAATAATCTACTTCATTCTGGTTCTAGCGGCACTGGCTTATGTTATCTTCCGTACTCCGCGGAACTTACGACTACTTTTGGTAGGAGCCCTTCTTATCAGCCTTGAACTATGGATTTCTTTAGCCGCCGGAGAAACAGGAACCTTGTACTTTCCCTTCTTGCTCCTGGCCTGGATACTGCCCCGAAGAAACCTGTGGCTATCCGCCCTGTTTATGGGCTTAGCCGTGGCTACCAAGCAAGTAGCCTGGTTCTTTGTACCTTTTTATCTTATCCTCATCTTTAGGACAATGGACTCAAAAAAGCTGCTTACCGCCCTGTCCATTATTACAGGGGTATTTTTACTAACCAATGCCCCGTTTATCGCCATGGACCCAAAGCTCTGGGTAACCTCAATGATGTCCCCGGTAATGGATAATATGTTCCCACTGGGTGTCGGCATGGTATCGCTGGTTACCGGTGGCTTTTTGGAAATTCAATCGCCTCTCATATTCACTATTCTGGAGGCTTTCATTGCCGCCCTGGCTGTTATCTGGTACTTCTTCTACTGCCGCCGCTACCCCTATGCCGGACCGATACTGGCTGTCCTGCCACTATTCTTCGCCTGGCGTAGTCTCTGGCCCTACTTTTACTATATTGATATTATAGTTCTGGCGGCTATTTTGATAAACGAATACGGCATAAAATCTGCTCTCATACCACCAAGAAACAAACAGGCGGTAGCCGGTTAATATAACCAAGGGTAGCTTTAAGGCAGGTGGGAAGAAGGACAAAAATTCAAAGCACGAAATCCGAAATACTAAATGACTTAATTCGTGCCCGTTTAGAGTTTAGATATTAGGATTTGGAAATTTTCCTTGAGGGCGGGTGGGTATGGGAAGCAAGACGAGACTTAAAACGGGGGAAGGTGTCGGAGTTTCTAGAGCGCGTTTCGCTACCCACCCAACCCACCTTACAGAAGTGATACTTCTATCAATTTCTTCAAAAAGGGGCGAGGTTAAAAAGTACAATCAACCATCTACATGTGTAGAACCTTGCTGAGGAATAACATCGTACGCTCGTGGCGAGAGGTTAACAATTTTTCTGGAGTGGCTTCTTCAATAATTTGCCCTTCGTCCATCAGAATCATGCGGTCGCCGGCAGCGCGGGCAAATCCCATCTCATGTGAAACTACAACCATAGTCATCCCCTCTTTAGCCAACGCTGCCATTACGTCCAAAACCTCTTTAATCATCTCCGGGTCAAGAGCACTGGTTGGCTCATCGAACAGCATGATTTTGGGATTCATTGCCAGGGCTCGGGCAATAGCTACACGCTGCTGCTGCCCCCCAGAAAGTTGAATGGGGTAAGCCCGAGCCTTGTCGGGAATGCCTACTTTAGTCAATAGATCCATGGCGATTTTCTCGGCTTCATCTCGGGAACGCTTGCGCACAACGCGTTGTGCCAGCGCCAGGTTATCTATTACTTTAAGATGAGAAAATAGATTAAACGACTGAAACACCATCCCAATTTCTTGACGAACGGCATTGATATTCTGGGCATTGTCCAAAGTAATACCGTCTACCACAATTCTACCTTCATCATATTCCTCGAGACGATTTATACAGCGCAGCAAGGTGGACTTGCCCGAGCCAGAAGGACCGATGATTACAACAACTTCGCCCTTATATACATCCAAGCTTATTCCTCGCAGGGCGTGAACTCTGCCGAAGTGCTTTTGAACATTGTCGATATGGATTATTGGTTTCACTTACTCATCTTTCAAAATGGGTCTTTTTCTCAAGCCAGGATACTCCACGAGCCGAAAGCAGGGTCATTATCAAGTATAACAAGGCGACCATAGTCCACACCTCGATCGGGTTGAAGTGCGTGGACATAAATTCACGTCCTCGCCGCGTCAGGTCAGCCACTGCTACCACACTGACAAGGGATGAATCTTTGAGCAAAGAAATAAACTCATTGCCTACTGGCGGCAGAATTACGCGGATCGATTGGGGTAAGATTACGTGACGCAGTGCCTGAAAATGGGTCATGCCTAAGCTGCGTGCCGCCTCCATCTGGCCCTTGGGGATACTCTGAATGCCAGCTCGGTAGATTTCGCTCATGTAAGCTCCATAGCAGACGGTCAGACCGACAATTGCGATAAGAATCGAATTAGCCTGATAATTAATCAAGAAATCAAGGTTGAGCCATCCGCCAATCTTTTGAATCACTATCGGGAAGGCGAAATACCACCAAATTAACTGGACAAGGAGAGGAATACCTCGGACTACTTCAACATAGAGCGAGGCTAAGCCGCGAAGAAGCCGATTCCGTGATACCCGTCCTAAACCCCCCAGCAAGCCCAATATCAGAACAAATATAAACGAGCTCACCGTGACGGTGATAGTTATGACTAGGCCATCACGTACAAAGAGGAAGATATTCCAAAAGGGGTCAGGCCATACCGTAACCAGAATTATCGCCAGGATAACTACCAAAGCCACCAGGCCCCACCACGGGTCAATGCGCGTGAATGTCTCACCGCCAGGAATGTAAAATAATTTACTCCCGCCGGGTCTAGTTTTCGGTTTTTCTTCCATTAGACCCCTAGAAATAGCTTATATGCCCGCCCTAGGGCGACTTAACAAATATACGCTTAATTACTGGCCCACAAGCCACTTATCAACCAGTTCTTCAATCAGTCCTTCGGCTTTAACCGCGGCCAGGCCCTCGTTGATTCTTTCCAGCAGTTCTGGATTGTCCATGCATACGGCGATGCCGTAGAATTCGCTGGTGAAGACCTCACCTGCAGTCTTGAGTGTATCCGAGTTCTTGCCCACATATTCCAGGGCTAACGGGTTATCGGCGACAACGGCATCAATCTGCCCGTTCATCAAATCCTGAAAAGCCAGACCGATGTCATCGTAGGTCCTGAGAATGGCGCCAGTTATGTTCTCCACTTCAAAGGCACCAGTAGTTCCGAGCTGCGCCCCGACGACCATGCCCACCAGGTCATCTTTGTCAGCGATGTCAGTATTGTCTATAGCTACGACGACAATCTGCCCCGCCGCAAAATAGGGGTCGGAGAAGAGCATTTCTTGCGCGCGCTCGAAAGTGATGGTAATGGACGAGATAGCAGCATCATACTGACACTGCGCTACCCCGGCTAAGAGCGGGTCCCAGGCTACGTTGACAAACTCAATATTAAGGTCTTCTTCTTCGGCAATGGCTGTCATCAGGTCAATGTCAAACCCTACAATCTCCATAGTTTCTTCATCGACATACTCGAATGGTGGCCAAGTGGCATCGGTGGCGATGCGGATTGTTGCTGTCTCTTGAGCACAGCCGGGTAACAGGGAAAAGAGCATCAGCCCAATCAAGACGAACCAAAAAAGATGTTTCATTTCTCCCCCTTTCTTTTTGTGGAAGTTTAGCACATTTAGGTGATGCTGTCTATGCTTTCGCTGCGTAAATTGGCGTTAATTTTCAGGAAAATGTGACCAACCGCCAGGACACCGCCACTCGAGGTTAGAGTATGAAAGTCTTAAAGAGAAAGTTTTACCTATTGTCAACGATGGTGGAGCTGGGGGGATTCGAACCCCCTACCTTTTGACTGCCAGTCAAACGTTCTCCCAATTGAACTACAGCCCCACAAAAACACTTTTAATCTAACAGAAAAAAGCCGGGGGCGCAAGTCTAGACCGAAACGCCTATGGCCCTTAAGATACTCCCCAACCCCCAGTAACCAGCCGCGGCCACGGTTATCCCCTTAATCATCTTACCGGCCAAACAAATAAGAAAGTAGCGCTTTATGCCGAAGCGCAGTGCCCCGGCAGCTAGAGCCGCCGGGTAGAAGAAGGGGTTCAACACCGCGGAAAGAACAAACAGCGTTAGCGCCCCTCTCTTCTCCACCCACTTATGCACCCGCAAGTAGGCGGCTTTAATCTTCTTATGCTCCGTATCCTGGATGGCAGTGCCACCACCATAGCCCGTCATATAGATAGATAATCCGCCAACCGCCTCGCCCAAGCCGGCAGCCATACCAACAAACACCGGCCCTAGGTAGGGAGCGAAAGATGGCGCCATCACCGTGCCCAGAGCAAATACCACCGGCGTCATGGGCACTGGAACCAGAATAGTGGCCCCGCCTAAAACGCTGATAATAAAGGCGCCAAGATAACCATAGTTTTGCAGCGCCCAGACATCTTCCCAGGAAAAAATAACCGCTAGCGTTATCCCCACGATCAGTAGCAAGCCCACGATGCCAACGATATACTCCCGCCTCTTAAAAACCCCTTTAACCTTTCCCCAGTTAAAGCCCACTCTTCACCTTTACCTAATGCCGCGAGTTACTACCGAAATTGATTTGGCGATTGATACCGCTTCTTTAAGAAAGCCCTGGTCTCCCCATTAGCTAAGCGGGCACATTTATCCCAAAGAAATGTAGTATGGAGGTTAGCCCGAAATAGCCGCAAAAGGCCAGGAATAGGTGTTTAACACTGTTACCAAGGAAGGAGAAAATAAAAAATTTCAGCGGTGAATAACGGAGCGTCCCAATAGCAATCGTCATCGGCAGATGGAGGGGGTTGAAGGCCGCTGACATGACAAAGGCCGCCCAGCCACCATGGCGCTTTGCCCAGTTTACACATCGGGTATAGAAGCCAGGCTTATCACCGTCTTTCTTAGTACCAGCCCTGGCACCAAGAAACCGGGCTAACCCATGGTAGGTCTTGCCGCCTCCATAGCCAATCATGAAGGTGGGCATGTGGCCCAGAGTGGTGGCGAGCGATGAGGTCAGGCCGACAAATACTGGCGCCCATAGCCCCCATTTGGGAGCTAAGACACTGGATAGGGTAACTACCAGAAGCCAGTAAGGGACGGGGATGGCGACGAAAGCGAAGACGCTGCCGGTGACAAAAGAGACAATGAAGACACCAAGCAGGCTGTAGCCGGCTATGTTGGCCAGCTCCATCAATTCGTCTTGATAAACAATGGCCAGAATACAAACGGCAACAGTAACAACTATGGTGGCTACGCCGATGATGATGTCCCTTTTGGGCCGAGGTAGCTTAGCTTCTTCGGGCTCAAGTGGCTTAACTTCTTCGGGCTTAGGTGGCTTAACTTTCTGGCTCATGCTTATTGCCCTCGATTTTACCCTAAATGACCCGAATTGTCACCCCAGAACCCCTATTGCCTTAGGCAGTAGTCTTGGCTTTGGCTTTGACGGTAAAGGTCAAGCCATTGTCGCCAAGGTCAACCCCAACCGTATCGCCCTCACCAAATTCACCCTGTAGTAGCTTGGTTGACAGCGGATTTTCAACATAGCGCTCAATAGCCCGTCTCAAGGGGCGTGCCCCGTATACCGGGTCATAGCCTTCCTTAACCAGCCATGATTTTGCCTTATCACTCAGCTCAACGGATAGCCTGCGGTCAGAGAGGCGTTCCTGCAGGTCCTTGACCAGCAAATCAACAATCTGCCTGAGCTGCTCCTCGGTCAGCTGGTGGAAAACTATTATCTCGTCTATGCGGTTGATGAACTCGGGGCGGAAGGTCTTCTTCATCTCCGCCAGCACTCTCTCCTTCATGGTGTCGTAGTCCAGCTTCTCGGCCTTTGTTTCCTTGGTGGAGGCAAAGCCCAGGCTCATCTGGCGCCGGATAAGCTCGGCACCAACATTGCTGGTCATAATGACCACCGTGTTCTTAAAATCCACGGTGCGCCCGTGACCATCGGTAAGCCGGCCGTCATCAAGTATCTGTAAGAGACTGTTGAAGACCTCAGGGTGCGCCTTTTCCACCTCATCAAGGAGAATCACCCGATAGGGGCGCCGCCTCACCGCCTCGGTAAGCTGTCCTCCCTCCTCATAGCCGATATAGCCCGGTGGGGCGCCGATAAGGCGCGATACGGTGTGCCTCTCCTGGTACTCCGACATATCCAGGCGCACCATGGCGTTCTCGTCGTCAAAGAGAAAGCGGGCCAGGGTCCGCGCCAGTTCCGTCTTGCCCACGCCGGTGGGACCTAAAAAGATAAAGCTGCCGATTGGTCGCCGCGGGTCTTTGAGCCCGGCCCGGCTGCGCCGAATCGCCTCGGCAACGGCGGTAACCGCTTCCTCCTGATTTACCAGCCGTTCGTGAATGCGCTCCTCCATATGCAGTAGCTTCTCGGCTTCACCCTCCAGCATCTGGGAGATGGGGATGCCCGTCCACTTGGAGATTAGCTGGGCGATGTCTTCTTCATCGACGACCTCGTCAATCTTCTCCTGCTCCAGCCACTGGCTCTTAGCCCGGTTATACTCCTCCTCCAGGCGTAGCCGTTGGCTCTTAAGCTGGGCGCTTTGCTCAAAGTCCTGCCGCTGTGAGGCTGCCTCCTCCTCATTGACCAGTTGCTTGAGCTTCTGCTCCAAGGACTTCACTTGAGGCGGTGCGCTCTCGGTGTCGATGCGCAGCTTGCTGGCGGCCTCATCAATGAGGTCTATAGCCTTATCCGGCAGGTAGCGGTCGGAAATATAGCGCTGACTGAGTCTGGCCGCCGCCACCAGCGCCCCGTCCTCTATCTTGACCTTGTGGTGCGCCTCGTAGCGGGGGCGCAGCCCTTTTAGTATCTCAATGGTGGCCTCAACGCTGGGCTCACTAATAAATACCGGCTGGAGACGGCGCTCCAGAGCCCTGTCCTTCTCAATGAACCTGCGGTACTCATCCATGGTGGTGGCGCCAACGCATTGCAGTTCGCCGTGAGCCAGTGCCGGTTTTAACATGTTGCTGGCATCAATAGCCCCCTCGGCGGCACCGGCCCCGACGACGGTATGTATCTCATCAATGAAGAGAATGACCTCGCCCCTGGCCTGCCGCACCTCATCCATCACCGCCTTGAGCCTTTCCTCAAACTCGCCGCGGAACTTGCTCCCCGCCACCAGCGCCCCCATATCCAGAGCTATCACCTTGCGCCCTTTGAGAGAATCGGGGACATCATCGGCGGCAATCTTTTGCGCCAGCCCCTCGGCGATAGCCGTCTTGCCCACCCCGGCATCGCCAACAATGACCGGGTTATTCTTGGTGCGCCGGGTGAGTATCTGCATCACCCGCTTAATCTCGTCATCCCGGCCGATAAC
The DNA here is from genome assembly GCA_964597155.1 of uncultured Dehalococcoidales bacterium. Taxonomy (GTDB): domain Bacteria; phylum Chloroflexota; class Dehalococcoidia; order Dehalococcoidales; family BS750m-G39; genus DUEC01. The sequence continues at coordinate 6,583 of CAZQXA010000016.1, read as the reverse complement.
CGGGTCAAGCCTGCCCTGGCGTGCCATCTCGGTCAGGTCACGCCCGTACTTCTCCAGGGAGCGGTATTTGCTCTCCGCCCTGGTATCGGTAACGCGGTGGCCGCCGCGGAGATTGCGCAGTGCCTTAAGTATCTTCTCCCGGTCAACGCCAAAACCTTTAAGGATTTCGGCGGCTTCACCCCTGCCCTCCTCGACTATCGCCAGCAGCAGGTGTTCGGTGCTGATGAACTCGTCCTTAAAGTCGCTTGCCTTATCACCGGCTGTCTTTATCAGCTGGGCAATGCGCGGCGTAGCATAAATCTGCGTTGTCTCATAGGCGACCTTGGGTGCTTTCTGCAGGGCAGCCTCCACCTCATCTCTCACCGCCTCCACCTTGGCGCCGAGCTCGGCTAGGATTTTGCCCACCAGCCCCCCCTCCTGCACCAGGAGGGCGAGCAGAATATGCTCCACATCCCACTGGCTGTGTTTGAACTGCGTGGCTATTTGCTGGGAGGCGGCTAATGCCTCCTGCGCTTGTTCAGTAAATCTCTCTTGTTTCATAACTCACATCCCTTTAAATACCTTTTAATATTATCACAAGTTTTATCCCAAGCAAGCACCAGATTATTCTTCTGTCTGCTTGAACTTGTCCAGCTCCGATTCCAGCTCCTGCACCTGGCTCTGAAGTTCCAGCATCTGCCGCATTATCCTGATAATAACCTCAACCCCGGCCAGGTTAACCCCCATATCATCCACCAGTGTCTTCACCCGCCTCAGGTGGGCTATATCCCTCTCCGAATATAGCCGGATATTGCCCCGGGAGCGGGACGGCTCTATTACGCCAACCCGCTCGTAGTAGCGCAGAGTATAAGTCCGCACACCCACCATCCTGGCGGCGATACTTATCACGTAACGCGGTTCAGTTTCATCAATATTCATAAATTAACCTCCCTTTCAAGCGGGGCGAAGCTCGCCAAGCCGCTTAAACAGCTCCTTCTCCCGCTGAGTCAGGTTAGCCGGCAATACCACGTTCACCCTGGCCAGCAGGTCGCCGCGGGTGGAGCTGCCCAGACGGGGCATGCCCTGCCCTTTGAGGCGAAAGGAGCGCCCGTTCTGAGTCTCGGGCGGAATCTTTAGTGCCAGCTTGCCCTTAAGCGTAGTCACCTGGACCTCGCCGCCGAGCATGGCTACCACCAGCGGCACCTTCACCCCAACATAGAGGTCATCACCACGCCGCTCAAACAAGCGGTGCGGCTTGACCGAGGTCACCAGGTAAAGGTCACCCTTGACTCCGCCATAACCCTCTAGCCCCTTACCGGCCAGACGGACCCGGGAGCCATCCTTAACCCCGGGCGGAATCTTGACCTCAAGGCGTTTACCGCTAGCTAAGTTAACGGTGCGGGTTGAGCCGCTGAAGGCTTCTTCCAGGGTTACCTCCACCGGGACCTCTATATCCCGACCCCGCCCCGCCCCCGGCTGCCCGCCAGGACGGAAACCTTTAAGCAGGTCGTCAAAGAGGCTGTCAAAATCGCCCTGGCTAAAGCGAACCCTGGTGCCGCCCTGCCCAAAATCCCGCCCTGCCCGCTCAAACTGGTCGGCATACTGCCACTGGTCGCCGTACTTATCATACTTGGCCCGCTTCTCCTTATCGGAAAGCACCTCGTAGGCTTCGTTTACCTGCTTGAATCTTTCTTCCGCCGACTTGTCGCCGGGATTAACGTCGGGGTGATACTGGCGCGCCAGCCTCCGGTAAGCCTGCTTTATCTCACGCTCACCGGCGCTGCGGCTAACGCCTAATACACGATAATAATCCTTGCCCGCCATCTTTTCTCACCATTAGTTGATATATACCGATTATAAGCCATCTCATAAAATATGTCAATAATTTATAAGGAAAGTTAATAAAAATTTGTAAATTCGCGAGAGGTCTTGTGGGATAACCTTTTAGCCTTCTATGGCCCGGGCAAAAAGCTCCAGGAACTGGTGCAGTATGCGGGCGGTTGCCCCCCAGATTACCCTCCCCTGGTAACGATAGAAGTACGAGGTAACCGCTTTACCACTGATAACCTCGGTCTCTTCACGGCGAGAGGCTTTATCCATCAGCGCGGCAATGGGGACTTCAATTATCTCTCCGGCCTCCCAGCCATCCACCTTTAATTTATAGGGCCAGGGGATAAGCCCGACAAAGGGAGAAACAATATAGTTCGTCTCTAGCGTTAAGGTATCGTCCAGCTCCCCCAGCACCTCAACGTCATCAGGGGCTAAGCCTATTTCCTCGGCACTCTCGCGCAGGGCGGTATCCAGCAGCGTCCTGTCCCCTTTCTGGTAGGCCCCGCCGGGGAAGGATATCTGCCCCTTATGCTCCTTAACCCTCTCCGTGCGCTGGGTAAACAGGATATAACACTGCCCCTGGCGGCGGTAGATAGGCACCAGCACCGCCGATGGCACCCCCTTAGCATCAGTGATAGACCGTTTTTCTCTCCGGGAAAGGGCTTCCCTTAGTCTTTGCTCCATAATCTTCATCATAACACCACCTCCTAAACCAAGACAAACCCTCCCCCTGTTGGCGTAGCTATTGCTTCCCACCCAACCCTCCCTAAAGGGGTTAGACCCCTCTTTAAAATCCCCTTAAAACAGGGGGATTAAGAACATAAGCCTCCGTAGGGCGGGTGGGTATGGGAAGAAAGACAAGGCTTTTAAAAATGGGGAGGTGGGGTAAGAGAGTTTTAAAGGCACTAGCCTTTGAGGGCGGACAAAGACTCTTCGAGGCTGGGTGGGAAATAAGACCTGGGAAACTTGACAATTTATATTTGCCCCATTATAATACTAGAAAACCGTTAAGAAACCTGCTCCCCACACCCCTTATGAACCTAAGGTAAAGTAGCTTTCTGGATTGAATCCTTAGAGTTTGGTTTTCCCAGATGTCAAAATATATCTTTGTTACTGGTGGTGTAGTTAGTTCCGTTGGCAAAGGCATCACCGTCGCTTCCATCGGCACTATTCTTAAGAGTCGCCAGATTGCGGTCTCGGCGCAAAAGCTGGACCCTTACCTCAATGTTGACCCGGGGACAATGTCCCCCTACCAGCACGGCGAGGTATTCGTCACCCAGGACGGTGCCGAGACTGACCTTGATCTGGGCAATTACGAGCGCTTCATTGATGTTGAGCTTACCACCGATTCCAGCGTTACCTCGGGGCAAATCTATAGTTCCGTTATCGCCAAGGAGAGAAGGGGCGATTTTCTGGGGGGGACCATCCAGGTGGTGCCCCATGTTACCACCGAGATAAAGGAACGCTTCAAGCAGCTGGCGGAGAAATCAAAGGCTGAGGTGATTATTATTGAGGTCGGGGGCACGGTGGGTGATATTGAAGGGCAGCCCTTCCTGGAAGCCATCAGGCAGATGCGCAATGATGTGGGGCGGGATAATGTGCTCTACGTCCATGTTACCCTTCTCCCCTATCTCAATTCTACCCAGGAGGTAAAGACCAAGCCCACCCAGCACAGCGTTAACGAGCTCAGGCGCATCGGCATCCAGCCGGATATTATCGTCTGCCGCAGTGATTACCCCATCTCGGAAGAGATAAAAAATAAAATATCCCTGTTCTGCGATGTGGAAAGAAAGGCGGTCATCTCCCTGCCCACGGTAGCCACCATCTATGAGGTGCCGCTTGTCCTGGAGAAGGCAGGATTGGGGCAACTGATTATAGACAAGCTCGGACTCAAGGCTGATAAGTCAGACCTGAGTCAGTGGCAGGAAATGGTCGACCTGATCAAAACACCCCGCCAGCCGATTAATATCGCCCTGGTGGGTAAATACGTGGAGCTAAAGGATGCCTACTTCTCGGTCAGGGAGGCGCTGTACCATGCCGTCCTCCATCACGGCCGGGATATCAAGCTCACCTGGGTCCCCTCAGAGACCCTGGAAAATGACGGGGACTATTCCCTATTGCGCTCAGCCCAGGGCATTATTGTCCCCGGCGGCTTTGGCATTAGAGGGATAGAGGGTATGGTCAAAGCGGCAACCTATGCCCGGGAGAAGGAGATTCCCTACCTCGGGCTGTGCCTGGGGATGCAGGTGATGGTAATTGAGTTTGCCCGCCATGTCCTGGGCTCAACCGAGCCTAACTCCACCGAGTTTGACCCCGATACCCGCTATCCGGTCATTGACCTCCTCCCCGACCAGAAAGACAAGAAGACCAAGGGGGGCACTATGCGCCTGGGCAACTACCCATGTCAACTGGCTCCAGGCAGCCGTGCCGCTCAAGCCTATGGGCAGAGCCTGGTCAATGAGCGCCACCGGCACCGCTACGAGTTTAATAATCAATTTCGCGCCCAGCTGGAGAAGGCAGGAATGGTCTTTAGCGGCCTGTCCCCCGACGGCAGTCTGGTTGAGCTCTGCGAGCTAGCCGACCATCCCTGGATGGTGAGCTGCCAGTTCCACCCTGAGTTCGGCTCCCGCCCCGGTCGCCCCCATCCCCTTTTCCGTGATTTTATCGGCGTGGCTAAAGATATCTTAAGAGAAGGGGCACAGCCATCGCTGCCCCTTCCCTCTCAAGTCTCAAAAAGAGGTTAAAATATGGAAATCTATCTGGATACAGCCAACATTGAGCATATAAGGCAGGCGGCTAAGCTGGGCATTGTCAGCGGGGTTACCACCAACCCCAGCCTGGTGTCCAAGGAGGGCAAGGCCGACTACGAGGCGGTGGTCAAGGAAATCTGCTCTATTATCCCCGGACCGGTTTCGGTTGAGGTGCTGACGGGAGGGGTAGAAGCCATGATTGCGCAGGCAAGGCAAATGGTAAAATGGGCGCCCAATGTCGCGATTAAAATCCCGGCTACCGCCGAGGGTCTGGAGGTAACCTCAACCCTGGCCAAGGAGAAGATAAAGGTCAACTTTACCCTGTGCTTTTCGCTGAATCAAGCGTTGCTCGGCGCGCTGGCCGGCGCCGCCTATGTCAGCCCCTTTGTCGGCAGACTGGATGATGTCGGTAACGATGGCATGGCACTGGTCAAGGATATTGTCGATGTCTTCCGAAATTACCAGCTGCCTACCAAGGTGATTGCCGCCAGCATTCGTCATCCCCAGCACTGTGTGGCTGCGGCTAAGGCCGGGGCTCATATTGCCACCGTCCCCTATGAGGTCCTGATGCAGATGATTAAGCACCCGCTCACTGATGTCGGCGTCGCCCGCTTTCTTAGCGACTGGCAACGCCTTTCAAAGTAATAAGGCAGGGTAATTAAAAACCCTGGAAGGTGAGGCTACAATTATGAATATCAGCGATTTAGAGAACAAAACCAGAGAGGAGCTGCTTGAGATGGCTAAGGAACAGGGCATCTCCAGCTATACCAACCTCAAGAAGCAGGACCTGGTCAAGCGCCTGCTCCAGGCAAATGCCGAGCAGCAGGGCTACAGCTTCGCCGGCGGCATCCTCGAGATTATCGGAGAGGGCTACGGCTTCTTAAGGCAGGACAGCCTGCTGCCCAGCTCGGCCGATGTCTATGTCTCCCAGTCTCAGATCCGCCGCTTTGGCCTGCGCACCGGCGATGTGGTTGCCGGTCAGGTCAGACCACCCAAAAACGGCGAGAAATACTACGGTCTGGTAAGGGTTGAGACCATTAACGATATGAACCCAGAGCTAATCAAGAAGCGCGCCCCCTTCGGCTCGCTGACCCCAACCTTTCCCGATAAATTAATCGACCTTGAGACCAAGCCCGAGGAACTGTCCACCCGCTTGCTAAACCTGATTGCCCCCATCGGACGGGGGCAAAGAGGCTTGATTGTATCGCCGCCCAAAGCCGGCAAAACAATACTGCTTAAATCCATCGCTAACGCCATCAGCGCCAACTATAACGATATCCACCTGATAGTCTGCCTCATCGGGGAGCGACCGGAGGAGGTTACCGATATGAAGCGCTCGGTTAAGGGAGAGGTAATATCGGCTACCTTTGATGAGCCGGTGGAGAACCATACCCGTGTCGCCGAGCTGGCGCTGGAGAGAGCCAAGCGACTGGTGGAGACGGGCAAGGATGTGGTCATCTTACTTGACGGCATTACCCGCCTCACCCGTTCCTATAACCTGTCGGTGCCACCCAGCGGCCGCACCCTATCCGGCGGCATTGACCCGGCTGCCCTCTACCCCGCCAAGCACTTCTTCGGCGCCGCCCGCAATACCGCCGAGGGCGGCAGCCTGACCATTATCGCCACCTGCCTCATTGATACCGGCAGCCGTATGGACGAGCTTATCTATGAGGAGTTCAAGGGGACGGGGAATATGGAGCTCCACCTTGACCGCCGACTCTCGGAAAGGCGAATCTTCCCGGCAATGGATATTCAGCGCAGCGGCACCCGGCGGGAGGAGCTACTTATGGACGAGGAGACAATAAAGCAGGTGTGGCTGCTGCGGCGCATGGTTTCTATGATTGCCTCCGACTCCACCAACTTTGCCGAGACTACGGAGCGAGTCCTTGACCGCATGCGCAAAACAAAGTCCAACGCCGAGTTCCTGGCTAGCCTGACCAAGGAGACCTAGCCCTTGACAAACGGCAAACTTGTGCTATATTAGTTGGAAAATATTGACTGGCGGGATTAAAGCAACACTATTT
>CAZQXA010000015.1:0-16962 GCA_964597155.1 uncultured Dehalococcoidales bacterium | reverse complement strand
ACTTCCTGGCGATGATGCGTATCCATGTAATAGCCGTATATTCGCTGCAGGTTCTCAATCTCCTGGATATCCTCGAGACGGGTTACTTCTCTTTCTAAATCTTCCAGATTCATGCCACACCACCTTTTCTCTTCTTGCCCATTACTAGTATTAATTAGATTTACTTGCCGGTGATTGGATGTTGGTAATGATAGGGCACATGGTACCATGATGGATAGGGATGGAAGGCGGTGGGCGGCGCGTCTGACTTTACTGTAGGGTGATAGTTCATCAAGCCCATAAGCGGTGTTTTCAGCCACCCATCCTCAAACGGACTGCAGAAGGTATTATTCCAATGTAATTTAGAGAAGAGCCATTTCCCGTTTTCTTTAACATATTTATTTTCGTAGTATCCATGTAGCCACTCTTGCCTGGGATAGGCGCCAAAGGGCTTGGCCTCACACAACCAGGTCTGCCATCGGCCCCAGGCAGCCTTGCCATCGGGAGCAACGTTAACCACCCCTCCAATTTGCATAATGATAAACTGCACCCATGGTTCAAAGAATGATTTACCCCCTTGGCCTATCCAGTCCCAGTACATTTTTTTGACGCCCTCTTTGCCCTTGAACAAACCATGGTCTACTATTTCTACAGACTCGGCATTGTCCGAGAACAGGTCTAAAATATCCTGCCACCTCTGCAAGTCAAAGTAATAAGCATATATCCTTTGTAGACTTTCTATCTCCTGGATATCCTCCATGAGGATTACCTGCTTTTCTAGTTCTTCCAGATTCATTTCTCGCCCCTCTTTCTCTACAGAGTATTTCATTTACCAGTAATGGGGTGCTTGTAATGAGGCTGTAGGTGCCTTCCCGATGGATAAGGATAATAGAAGGTGGGTGGTGCGTCCGGTGGCACTTGGGTGCTAGGCCCATGCTGACCGACCACGGGAACCTTTAACCAACCTTCTTCAAAGGGTGTACGGAAATTAAGGAAGAAGAAGACTTTCTTAAACAGCCATTTCCCGTTTTCTTTAGCATACTCATTCTCATAGATACCATTGCCCCAGAGCTGCCTGAGTTCACCGTCATGCAGGGAGAGCGTGGGTTTGGCCTCAATCATCATGCAATACCACCTGCCCTTGGCCGTCTTACCGTTGGGGTCGACATCAACCACACCCTGCATTATCATACCTATGGATAGCTCGCCTACTCTGGGTGGTTTGCCTCCCAGGAGCTCCAGGTAGAACCTTTTCACCCCCGGCTTGCCCTTGTAAACTCCATAGTCGGCAATTTCTACCGAATCAGCATTGTCCGAGAACAGGTCTACCACCTCCTGGTACTCGTTATAATCTAGGTAATAGCCATATATTCTCTGTAGCTTCTCTATCTGCTTGATATCATCCAGACGAGTAATTCTAGCTTGTAATTCCTCCAGTGTCGCCATTTGATTGCTCCTTTCTTTATAATATCCTTATTTTTTACAACTACCCCTTTCCTAGCCTGACATCTACCACGGCTGGCTTACCCTTACCAATCTGGCTCATGGCCTCTTTTAGGGCTGGCAGAACATCATCCGGCTCTTCCACCATTCGCCCGTAGCCACCGCAGGCTTGGGCTATCAGGCCGTAATCGGGGGGTGACATAATATCAGCCCCGGCCTCAAATGCCATCTCCTCCGAGAGTTCAGTCCCATAAAGCCTCTGGACAATCCCCCGGATAACACCGTATGATCGATTGTTAAAGATGACTGATAGAAAAGGAGCCTGGTAAGAATGAGCCGACCAGAGAGTAGCCACCGGACAACCCCAGACAAAGCCACCATCCGTCATCAGGCTCACCACAGTTTTATTGGGAGCGGCTACCTTAGCTCCCAGAGCCGCCCCCAATGCCAACTGGATGGAACCACCAGCGCAGCCAAGTAGTGTCCCCGGCTTGGTCCGTTCAATCTGCTCTGTTACCGAGGCTGATTGGCTTAAGGTATGATTGACTATGATTGTGTCCTCGTCCACAACCTTATTTATACAATGGCAGAGCCAGTCCGGAGAGATCGGCTTCTGCTTGGAACTATTCACCCCCAAGGTGTGCCACTCGTTCCGCTCCTTCTGGTGCTTACTATCTAACTGACTTGAGCGTTCACGGAATCTGGCGCGCTTTTGGGGAGTTAGTCTCTGGCGGATTATCTTATTTAGAGCCGGTATGGCTTCTCTCGAGGAAGCCTTAATAAAAACATCTGCTCCACGCTGCCAGAGAGGCCTACCCTGTGTCAGGGGGTCAATATCTATATGGACGATTTTAGCCTCTGGCCGGGGCAGTCCCTCGGCTGGTACGTAGGGGGTATCATAGTCAATGACCAGGAGCACATCGGCATCGGCTATGTAGGGATTTGCCTTCCGGCTTCCCCCAATCTGCTCGATTCCGGCAGAGAGGGGATGTGTTGTCGGGAAATTCATCCTCGTTAGACCAGAAAGCACCGGGGCGCCTAGAGTCTCGGCTAGTTCTACCAGCAACGCCACCGATTCCGGATACCGGCTGGAATAGCCGGCGATGATAAGAGGGTTTTCCGCTTCGAGCAACATCCGAGCTGCTTTACCAAGGCTGTCATCGTCAGCCGGTGCTGTTGCCGCTATCGCCACTGGTGAGATAGTCACCTTATCGACCCTTTTGCTGAGAACTTCCCAGGGGTAAGATAGGTAAACCGGCCCGCAAGGCTCGGTGAGGGCAATTAGGAAAGCCTGCTGGAGAACATCGTGGATATTCTCGTAACTTTCTAGTTTATGGTCCCACTTGACACAATTACGCATTATGCGGCATTGGTCGAAAGGCTCTTTTAACCAGTTTACTCGCTGGCCCGAGGGCATTTCCCCGGCCCAGAGGATGACGGGTATTCGTCCCCACTGCGCATTATGAATGGCCCCACCTACCTGAAGGGTACCCAGCTCATCATGTACCATAACCACCTGCGGCCGCCCTGAAACCATATAGTGTCCCTGGGCGGCAGCCATAGCTACTGATTCGTCGAGGCAAAGTATCAGCCTTGGAGCGCGCTTGCCTGATGCTCGGTATTTCAAGATAGCCGCCTGGAGGGGAGTGGTGTCACTTCCCGGGTTAAAGAAGATACACTCCACGCCATTGGCTTTTAGCACCTCAAGGAAGGCTTCTGCCCCTTCATACTTTTCCATAGGTTTTACCTCTTCGGGGGTGGCCCAAAAGTAGCCAGTTCTTTTTCCCATTCGGCACGGTAGGCGGCAGCTATCCGCTCCCTGCGCTCTGCCGGCCAATCCGGGTCCCAACCCAGACCCAGGTCCTGACCAACGAGGACTATGGCAAATTCCGTCATCCTGGGTCTTTTCTCAATGATAGTGGTGATATTGCATATCCGTCCTGGTGATTTGCAATCGGTACAGCGCCCATCAACGGCACATGGTGCCTGTATTTTCATGGTCATGCCGTGATAGGGAGCGATAACATACTTTACCCGCTTAATTGCTTCCTCGGCGTTACGCACAATCTTGTTCTGCCCGATGACCAGTATGACCTTCTGCGGTCCGAAGACCATGTGGGCTACCCGATTGCCGGTGGCATCAATATTTACCAGTTTCCCGTCCAGGGTAACTGCGTTAGAGCTGGTCAGGAATATATCACTCTGCAAACGCCTAAAGTCTTCAATCGGAAGCCCCGGTCGAAAAATCTGAAGATTCCCGCGTTTGGTTAGCTCATCTCTAAGTCCAGTTTGTCTGATTGTCATTGAGCCACCCGTCCCAACCTTAGCCTGGGGCGGTATCATATCAAGGACTGTTTTGGCTGCAGCTTTGGCATCCGCGACAAACTCCACCCTGTCAAAGCGGTTCCCCTTTAGCGATTTTACCACTGTCTTGATGTCTTGCTCGTTTCCCCTAGTCATTTCAACTCCTTTAAAAGCCAGAATAATCACACTTTAAGCCGTTATTCACCTGACTGTCAATGCTATCGAAGCCATGGACATAACTGACGAGGAAAAGAAGAAGATATTCGCCGACAATGCCTTGAATCTTCTACGTATACCACTTTAAAGGCAGCTAGAGCTGTCACCGGCTTTCTAGTTGCCTTCAGACTCATCAAGCATATGCTGCTTACGAAGTGGAATTTCTCTGAGGAACAGGTTAATTACGAAAGCAAGAACAATCATGATAAAAGCTACCAGAAAAACCTGGGTAAGACCAGAGTTAAGGGCTTCTCGAAGCGTCTGGAGTGTCTGGTCATAGAAAACCACCCCCTGCTGTCCCATATTACTGAACACGGCTTGCAACTGGGCTTGTGCCTCCGGACTCACCAGCACCTGGGCATTGTGTGTTATTGAAGATAACAGCTCTGGCGGTATAAGTGCCCTTGCTGCTTCAGGGAGTTTAATGATGAACTCGGAAGCAAGGCGGTTGGTTATTATCGAGCCGAAGATTGATAACCCTATAGTACCGCCAATGGCACGGAAAAAGGGTACCGAAGAAGTGGCGGCACCAAGGAGCTTGTAGGGGACTGTGTTCTGAACAGCGATAACATAAAGCGGCATGGTGATACCCAGTCCAAAACCGATAAGGGCAATATAGGCAACGGCACTGCCGTAGCTTGTTTCTGGAGATACGGTGGAGATAAGCGCCAGACCTAAAGCCATGATGGCTAGGCCAAAAATGCCCTGAAGCCGGTAATGTCCGCCGGCACGAGATAGTAACTGCCCGGAAACAAAACTGGCGAATACCTGGCTAAGCATCATGGGCGTCAAAAAACTGCCACTGGTAGTAGCCGATAGCCCCAAAACCCCTTGAAAGAAGAGGGGGATAAAAATGATACTGCCGAACATGCCAATACCGGTGAGAAAAGTGATCGAAATTGATATGGCTATAATCCGATTTTTGAAGATGCGAAGAGGTACAATAGGTTCCTCACTTTTACCCTCGATTATCGGGAAAGCTATGGCCGCGGCGGCCGATAAAGCAAACAGGCTAATGACCGGGGCTGATATCCAGGGGTAGGTAGTCCCACCCCAGGATAGAGCTAGCATCAGCGGTACCACGGCAAGTACCAATGCGGTCATACCGATATAGTCAACCCTATGCTTCAAACTGTCCAGCCTGAAGTGAGGGAAGAAGAAGATGAATAGAATGATAGTGATAATGCCCAGAGGAATGTTTATATAAAATATCCAGTGCCAGGAAAAGGCATCGGTGATGAATCCACCCAGAGTTGGGCCAATCACAAATGATACGCCAAAGACAGCGGTTACCAGACCTACATATTTCCCGCGCTCGGCAGGTGGAAAAAGATCACCAATAACGGTGAAGGAATTTGCCATTAGGATGCCGCCGCCAATACCCTGAAGCCCGCGAAAGATGATAATCTGGGTCATAGTCTGGCTCAACCCACAGAGTAAAGAGCCAAGGATGAAAATCGCAAGTCCAGCGGTAAAAAAGTGTTTGCGGCCGTAAATATCAGTTAGCCTGCCCACTATTGGCAGCACGATGGTTGAAGTCAATAAATAGGCTGTAGCCAGCCAGGTATAATGGGCAAATCCACCAAGGTCAGCAACAATGCGCGGCGTGGCTGTACCAACAATCGTCTGGTCCAATGAGCTTAAGAACATGGTCAGGAGCACTCCGACCAGAGTAATGACTATTTGCCGCCTTGGCAATGAACGCAGCCCGATTGGTTGTGCCTTAACCTCTTTCCCCATCTTATCTCCCAAAACAAGGCATTATATCATATTTCTTCAGTCTAGCAGAAAAGGAATTAACAAAAATCCCGGGATTTCGCCCGGGAAGTGGAGGTTCTAGTCAACCTCAATTCTTAGCTAGAGTGGCGTCCCTGGAGCGATTCGAACGCTCGACCCGCTGCTTAGAAGGCAGCTGCTCTGTCCAGCTGAGCTACAGGGACAAACTATCACTCAAATGTAGCACGAGGTGAAGGGCAAGGTCAAGATAGTTTTGAGGGTATTTCTTTTCCTAGTCAATAGTTTTAGACGATTTTATGTGTCTATAAATGTAGAAAGCAATAAGCGCTATGATTATCGCTATAATAAGAGGGTCGAAGGGACGCATGACAACCCGTATCTGCTCCCAATGCTCTCCCAGTTGGTAACCTCCGTAAGCTAAGCCAGTACACCAGATGAAAGAACCTACAAAAGTATAGATTAAAAACTTGCCAAAGTGCGCCCTGGCTATCCCAGCGGGGAGACTGATAAAGGTACGAACTATCGGTAGCAGCCGCGAGACGAAAATTACCCAGCTCCCATGCCGGTAAAACCATCGGTCAGAGCGGTCAAGGTCGTGGCGAGATATAAGTATATACTTCCCGTACTTCTCCAAAAAGGGGCGACCACCCCACATACCTACAGCGTAAGCGATAACGGAGCCGATAAGACAGCCTAGAGCCCCATAGGCACCAGCTACCAGGGTATATATAGCCGGTAACGATTGGTCTTTAATAAGCATCCAGCCAGCAAGGGGCATAATTAATTCGCTTGGTAGAGGAATGCAAGCGCTTTCTATAGCCATAAGTGCCACCACTCCTGGCCATTGCATTGAGGTAAAGACAAGGCTTATAAAGTTGAGTAGCCCTTGCTCTAGAGATTGCACCGTAGCAGTGTAACAAAGGCAGACATCAGCGTCAAGCTGACTTCGAGAATGAACAACAGCAATTGCCAAAAACTCGACAAAATGCTAGTATGGGGTTGATTCCCCCAATCAGGATTGGTTAAGCAGGTAGCAACGCTGAAACTATTAGATAGAATAAATAGCCCCGCTGATTTAAAAAGGCTAACCAAACAGGAACTCGAGCAATTAGCCTCTGAGATCAGGCAAGAGCTGGTGGCCACCGTAACCTCTAATGGGGGTCATCTGGCTTCTAATCTGGGTGCGGTTGAGCTTACTATTGCCGTACACCGCGTTTTTGATAGCCTAAAGTACAAGATTATCTGTGACGTGGGGCATCAAAGCTATGTCCACAAACTGCTCACCGGCCGAAGGCAACGCTTTGCCTCTCTTCGCCAGTACGAAGGGCTTTCCGGCTTTACTTCCCGCAGTGAGAGCGAGCATGACCCGTTTGGTGCCGGCCATGCCAGCACCTCTGTTTCCGCCGCCCTCGGTATGGCTATCGCCCGCGACCTTGCCGGTGATGACTACCATGTGATTGCCGTCATCGGTGATGGGGCTATAACCGGAGGCATGGCCCTTGAGGCAATGAACCAGGCGGGGCACCTGGGCTCCAGTATGTGCGTGATTCTAAATGATAATGGGATGTCAATTTCACCCACTGTTGGCGCCTTTGCCAAGCTGTTGAATCGGGTGCGGCTTGATTATCGCTACCGCTGGGCGAGCAAAGAGAGCCAGAGGCTGCTGGCTCCCATTCCCGGCGGCAAATGGCTGTGGCGAGTGGTACAACGGCTCAGGAGTGCCTTCAAGGGCTTAATTATGCCCACCGTGCTCTGGGAAGAGCTCGGTTTTACCTATGTAGGGCCTATCAACGGGCATGACCTGGCCGCTCTGGAAGCAGCTCTTACCCGGGTACGGGATTACCGTTCACGGCCAACCTTTGTCCATGTTATTACCACCAAGGGCAAGGGCCATCTTCCCGCTGAGAACGACGCCGTTTACTTTCATGGTGTGCCCGTAAGGAGGAGCGCCAGCACCAGGGTAGTGCCCAGCTACAGTGAGGTATTTGCCCAGACGGTGCTTAAGTTAGCCCGCGAAGAGCCCAGGCTGGTGGTAGTTACTCCGGCTATGCCTGAGGGGAATTTCTTAAGTGTGGTTGAGGCTGAGTTCCCCCAGCGGGTGTTTGATGTTGGCATTTGTGAACAACATGCGGTTACCTTTGCCGCCGGGCTGGCGACGCAGGGTTTCATCCCTATTGTGGCTATATACTCAACCTTCCTGCAGCGCGCCTTTGACCAGATAATACATGATGTCTGCCTTCAAGATTTGCCGGTTATCTTCGCCATTGACCGAAGTGGCATTGTTGGCGAAGACGGCAAGACGCACCAGGGGACCTTTGATATCTCCTATCTAACCTTCATTCCTAATCTGATTGTAGCCGCACCTAAGAATGAAAACGAGCTTCAACACCTGCTCTACACAGCGGTGAAGTCAAAGCATCCCATGGCAATACGATACCCCCGTGGCTCTGGTCTGGGAGTAAGATTAGACGCGGTGCTGCATGAGATTCCCATAGGTAGGGGGGAAATAGTGAGGCCGGGCAAAGATGCCGCCATATTAGCCATAGGCACTACGGTGGCTCCAGCCATTAAAGCTGCCCGGGAGCTAGCTTCAAAAGGCATTGAGGTGGCAGTGGTTAACGCCCGTTTTGCCAAGCCGCTGGACGTTGAGCTTATAACCAACCTGGCCAGTCGTATTAAATGCCTGGTTACTGTTGAGGAAAATGCCCTCAGCGGCGGCTTCGGTAGTAGCGTCGTTGACCTTCTTCAAAAATCAGGCATCAGCGGTATTCGGCTAAAAAGCATCGGCATCCCCGATGAGTTCGTGGAGCAGGGCAGTCAAGCCATTCTTCGTTCCAAGTATGGTCTTGATGCCCAAGGGATAGCCAAACAAGTCCTGGAGTTATTCCCCGCTCACTAGTGCTGGAGATAAAGCTTTGTACCTAAGCCAAGACCAGGGTAGCCAAATCAGGTGCCAGCCTTAACACCTGATTTTTGTTTTTAAAACATAGCCTAGGGAGAAGGGATGAATAAGTTGACGATAAGGGACATAGATGTCAGCGGCAAGAGAGTCCTGGTGAGGGCGGACTTCAACGTTCCCCTGGACGAGGAGACAGGGGCTATTAACGATGATAGCCGCATCCGGGCCACGTTGCCCACTATAAAGTATCTCATTGGCCAAAGAGCCAGGGTTATTCTATGCTCACATCTGGGCCGACCCAAGGGGAAGGTAGTGGGCAAGCTAAGCTTGGCCGTTGTCGCCCGGCGCCTGTCGCAGATTCTGGGGAAACCAGTGGCAGTTGCCAGTGATAGCCTCGGCACCGAGGTGAAGCAGGCAGTGGAAAAATTAAAGCCGGGTGATGTCCTGCTCCTGGAAAATATCCGCTTTCACCCCGAGGAAGAAGCCAACGACGCCTCTTTTGCCAGGGACCTAGCTAGCCTAGCCGATATCTATGTCAACGATGCCTTCGGTGCCAGTCACCGCTCTCACGCTTCCATAGTGGGCGTGGCCAGTTACCTGCCAGCAGTGGCTGGCTTGCTGGTGGAGAAGGAAATCAAGGTCCTGGAGGGCATTTTAGCCCATCCTCGCCATCCCTTTGCCGAGCTTGCCGGCGGCGCCAAAGTGAGCGATAAGATAGGCATCATGGAAAACACCATGGATAAGATAGACTATCTGCTCATTGGTGGCGGCATGGCCGCCACCTTCTTAAAGGCTAAATCCTGCCAGGTAGGCACATCCCTGGTAGAAAATGATAAAATAGAGATAGCGGCTAAGCTAATGAATGAGGCAGACCATCGAGGGGTGCGTTTGATGCTGCCGGTTGACGTAGTTGTTGCCGCTCGAGTGAGTGCTGAAGCCAAAGCCAAGGTAGTACCGGTAGGGGAGATACCGCCGGAATGGAGAATTGTGGATATTGGACCTCAGACTATCGGTAACTTCTCCGCAGAACTACGCCGCTGCCAGACAATCTTCTGGAACGGGCCTATGGGCATATATGAGATAGCCCAATTTGCCAAAGGCACGCAGGCCATGGCCAGGCTTTTAGCCGGGCTTAAGGCTACCACTATTATTGGGGGAGGCTCCTCGGCTGAGGTGGTAACCGAGATGAAACTGGCGGACAAGATGACCTTTGTCTCTACCGGGGGTGGGGCTTCACTCCGCTTCTTAAGCGGTGAAAAACTGCCCGGTGTTGAGGTATTGCTCAATAGGGAGGTCTGATATTATGGATAGTTTAGAGCTAATCAGGGAAGTCTCCCGACCTTTCCCCAGCAAGATTGTGTTTCTGGTTATTGACGGCTTGGGCGGATTGCCCAACCCCCAAACGGGTAAAACAGAGCTGGAGACGGCAAAAACGCCCAACCTTGACCAGCTGGCGAGCAAAGGTATATGCGGTCTTATTGACCCAGTGGGGCCGGGAATAACCCCGGGTAGCGCCCCGGGGCACATAGCCCTGTTCGGCTATGACCCGCTAAAATTCAACATTGGGCGGGGGGTGCTGGAGGCGGTGGGCATTGATTTTGAATTGCAGCCGGGAGATATAGCCGCTCGGGGTAATTTCTGTACCATCGATAAAGCTGGGCTGGTCACTGACCGGCGGGCAGGGCGCATCGCCACCGAAAAATGCGCCGAGCTTTGCCAGTTGCTGGATGGAATGATGATAGAGGGGGTTGAAATTCTGGTGCGCCCGCTCAGGGAGCACCGCTTTGTCGCCGTGTTTCGGGGAAAGGGGCTGGTTCCCGAGGTTAACGATTCTGACCCCCAGCAGGCCGGGGTGGCACCAGAGGCGGTTACTGCCCTGAAGCCACAGGCTAATACCACGGCGGTTGTGGTCAATAGGTTCCTGGCACAAGCCAGAATAGACCTGGCCCAGCAACATCCGGCCAACATGGTGCTCTTGCGTGGTTTCTCACAGCGACCCCACCTCCCCACCATGGCTGAAATCTATAAGTTAAAGCCAGCGGCTATTGCCGCTTATCCCATGTACCGCGGGTTAGCCAAACTAGTCGGCATGAAAGTCCTGGAAACCGGCGCTACTATCGCCGAGGAGCTGGCCACGCTGAAACAGAACTATGCCGATTACGACTTCTTCTTTGTGCATATTAAGGGGACTGATTCCGCCGGCGAAGATGGCGACTTTGAAGGCAAGGTCAGGATTATAGAAGAGGTTGATGAAGCTCTTCCCGGCCTCGCCAGCCTCAAACCCGATGTCATTGTCGTTACCAGCGACCACTCAACGCCGGCTCTGCTCAAAGGGCATAGCTGGCACCCCCTGCCAGTCATTATATATTCCCAATGGTGCCGCCCTGATAGTGTACAAGGGTTTTCTGAGTCGGCCTGTATCCTGGGGGGACTGGGCAGGTTAGCCGCCACCCAGATTATGCCACTGGCCATGGCTAATGCCTTGAAGCTTAATAAATTCGGCGCTTGAAGGAGACTGGAATGCGCATACCTCTAATTGCCGGTAACTGGAAGATGAATACCACCGTAGCCGAAGCTATAGAGCTGGCAAGCGAGATGCGCCCGGGGCTTGAGAAGATAGAAAATGTGGAAAAGGTGCTCTGCCCGCCCTTTGTTTCCCTAGCCGCCTTAAGAGAGCTACTCAGGGGAAGCTCGGTAAAACTGGGGGCACAGAACCTATACTTTGAGGCCAAGGGGGCCTATACCGGAGAGGTTTCACCACTGATGCTAGCTGGCCTCTGTGACTTTGTCATTATCGGGCACTCCGAGCGCCGGCAGTACTTCGGCGAGGGCGGAGAAATGATAAATAAGAAGGTCAAAGCGGCCCTGGAGGTGGGACTAAAGCCTATTCTATGCATCGGGGAAAGAGCGGCGGAAAACGAAGCGGGGAGGACTAATGAAGTCCTTGCCGAACAGCTGGACTCATCTTCAGAGCGGCTATATTACTCTGGCGGTCTGATTTTAGCCTATGAGCCGGTCTGGGCTATCGGCACCGGCAAAGCCGCCAGCGGCAAGCAGGCCAATGAGACCATCGCTTTTATCCGCCAGCATATCTCCCGGAAATACGGCAAGGAGATTGCCCGAGAGGTGCGCATCCTCTATGGCGGCAGTGTGACCGCGGACAATATTGCCGAGTTTATAAACCAGCCCGAGATAGACGGTGCCCTTGTCGGCGGAGCCAGTCTCAAAACCAGAGAGTTCTTAAGCATAGTGGAGCAGACCGCGGAGATTAAGAGAGAAAGATGAATCAGCTACTGGCTATAGTTGGTCCTACCGGTGTCGGCAAGAGCCGGCTGGCTCTCCAGCTAGCTCAGGCACTGGGTGGGGAAATAGTCAACGCTGACAGCCGCCAGATTTACCGCTATATGGATATCGGCACAGCTAAGCCCACCCCCCAGGAGCAAGCCCTTGTCCCCCACCACCTGATTGATATCGCCAACCCCAACGAAAACTTCAGCCTGGCCCAGTACCAGCAGCTAGCCTTTAAAGCCATTGAGGATATTCAACAGCGGGAAAAGCTGCCCATAGTGGTGGGTGGTAGCGGGCAGTATGTCTGGTCGGTGATGGAGGGGTGGGGAATACCACAGGTAGCGCCTGACCCCCAATTCAGGCGGAGCCTGGAGGAGAGAGCCGCCAGGGAAGGGAAGGATGAGCTTTATGACGAGCTTGCCAGTATTGACCCGGAGGCAGCACAGAGGATTGACCCGCGCAATGTGCGCCGCACCATAAGGGCTCTTGAGGTATTCCGGGAGACGGAGACCCCCTTTTCCCGACTCCAGGGTAAAGAGGCGCCGCCGTTTAGTACCTTCATAATAGGTCTGACCGCAGACAGGGAGGAATTATACCGCCGGATTGACCTTAGGGTGGACGCGATGATAGAGAGGGGCTTGGTTGACGAAGTCAAGCGGCTGTTAAGCCGCGGCTTTGATTTCAATACGCCGGCTCTGTCCAGCATCGGCTACAGGCAGATTGGACTATACCTCCGAGGCGAGCTGACACTAGCCGGCGCCATCCAGCAAATCAAGTTCGAGACCCACCGCCTTGCTCGCCAGCAATATACCTGGTTTCAGTTGCAGGATACCAGAATAAAGTGGTTTGATATACTGAGGACATCTGATTACGAGATTCTGGGACCACTGAATAGGTTTCTGAAGAGCAAGCGTCCATGAATTTCACCAAGGTACAGGGCACGGGAAACGATTTTATACTAGTGGAGGCTAGGCAAGCGCCACGTGATTGGCCACAGCTGGCGATAGCTATCTGCGACCGCCACTTCGGTGTCGGCGGCGATGGCCTGCTGCTGATGCTGCCCTCAAGTGAGGCTGACTTCGGGATGCGTATATTCAACCCGGATGGCTCCGAGGCTGAGGTTTGCGGCAATGGCTTAAGGTGCCTGGTTAAATATGCATTGGATAAGGGGTTAGCCGATATTAAAGCCCAAGAAATATCGGTGGCAACGATGTCGGGGGTGAAAAAAGCCAGGCTTGATAGCGTGGGCGGTAAGGTAACCACTATTCAGATAGGCATGGGCGAACCAAAATTTGGCACCGGGGATATCCCGGTAACAATAGAGCCGGGAAATAACCTGGAACCAATAATGGACTACCCGGTTATGGTGGACGATAAAGAGCTGCCCCTGAGCTTCGTTTCCATAGGCAATCCGCACGCTGTTTACTTCGGGCAAGAAGCGGTAGCCGCTTTCCCCCTGTCGCAATTGGGGCCTAAGGTGGAAAGACACCGGATATTTCCCCACCGGACTAATTTTGAGGTAGCCAGGGTGCTGAGCCGGGAGCAGATAGAGGCCAGGGTATGGGAGAGGGGGGTGGGAGAGACACTGGCTTGCGGTAGCGGCGCCTGCGCCATAGCCGTTTTAGCTCAAGCTCACGGTTATACCGATAGCATAGTTAATATAAAACTGCCCGGGGGAAGTTTGAGCGTGGAGTGGGCTGGGGCAGGCGAGGTATCCTTAAGCGGCCCGGCGGAAATCGTATTTTCCGGACAATGGCCAGAATGAGAGTATTAAACTGCGATATGCAACCAAATCAACCTTTTCCTCAGGAGGAAGATGACTATCGCAGAGAGGAAGAGGAACTTGTCAAATTTGATGTTGATTACCTTATGAAGTGTCTCAGTATGGACAGAAATACATCTTACAGGATTAAATGTAGGCCAGATTTTGAGAATCGCCAGTCTCCACAGCCAGATTATTTAATTGAGGAGACTGCGACTGGAGATTTAATCACTATCGAGCATGCTAGATTCTTTGAAAGCGAGAAGGCAAGAGAAGAGACTGCTAATTTAGTTAGAGAATCGGCGGCAGGTATAGTAATTCAACCGATTAACTTCCCAGAACCAGCGGAATTGGGCAAAAGGCTTTCTGAATTTGTTTCTGAGAAGTTGAGCAAGGGGCAATTCAAGGACTTTGGTCATACTGAGCGGATGCTCTTAGCAAGAAATAGATATAGTGGTGTTCATATCCATAGATTTCTTGATGCAGAACCTTACTTTAGATTGCCAGAACCAGCAGGTTGTGACCATTTCTATATAATAGTAGAACGCAGATTACTAGAGATTTTGTAGGTACATAGTCGGAGGAACAAAATATATGAGAATGTCAAGACGGATTGAGAATTTACCCCCTTATCTCTTCGTGGAAGTAAATAAAAAGATTGCCCAGAAAAGAGCTAAGGGTGAAGAAATAGTAAGCTTAGCCGTGGGTGACCCCGATATTCCCACGCCAGCTCACATAATTAATAAGCTATGCGAGGCAGCTAAAGACCCGGCTAATCACCGCTACCCGGAAACCGAGGGCTTGCCCGAATTGCGCCAGGCTATAGCTGGATGGTATAAAAGGCGTTTTGGCGTTACCCTTGATGCCGATAAAGAGGTGTTGCCCCTCATTGGCTCCAAGGAAGGCGTTGCCCACATTGCCTTCTGCCTTATTGACTTTCGGGATATCGCCCTGATACCCGACCCGGCATACCCCGTCTACGCAATAAGCACCATATTGGCCAGCGGCTCTCCTTACTATCTACCCCTTAGCGAAGAGAGAAATTTTCTGCCTGATTTAGAGGCTATACCCCCCCATATCTTAAGAAAAGCCAAGCTAATGTGGCTCAACTACCCCAATAATCCAACCACGGCCGTGGCTGACCTAGAATTTTTTAACCGGGCAGCCGAATTCGCCTCCCGTAACAACCTGGCTATCTGCCACGATGGTCCCTATTCAGAGGTTGCCTTTGATGGCTACCAGCCGGTCAGCTTTATGCAGGCTGAGGGAGCTAAAGAAATAGGGGTGGAGTTTCACTCTCTTTCCAAAACCTATAATATGACCGGGTGGCGCATAGGCATGGTGGTGGGCAACGCGGCTATGATAGACGCCCTGAAGAGGCTTAAATCCAACCTGGACTCAGGGGTTCCCCAGGCCATTCAATATGCCGCTATTGAGGCCCTTTCCGGCTCCCAGGACTGTATCCAGGAGCACAACGCCATCTACCAGAGGCGCCGTGACCTGGTTATTGAGGTGCTGAATAATATAGGGCTTAAAGCCCAGTCACCGAAGGCAACTCTATACATATGGGCTAAGATTCCTCAAGGCTATACCTCGGTGGACTTTGCCACCGACCTGCTGGAAAGGGTAGGGGTATTGGTTACCCCCGGGACAGGCTACGGCAAGCACGGTGAGGGTTATATAAGACTTTCGTTAACCGTCCCCGATGCCGCGCTGGTAAGAGGCCTATCGCAGCTATCTAAATGGCGTGATTCCAGAAGGAAACTAAGACCGGGGATTGACTTTACATAACGCGTGCGGAGGCGCTATTATTAAGGCAACAATTATTACCCGCCCATCGCCGGAGCGGGCATTCCTGGTAGCTGTCGCCAGCAAAGGCAGTGCTGATAAATGGTCAGCTGAGGACTCTATGGACGAACTGACCCAGCTGGTAGGCACCGCTGGGGCTGAAGTAGCCGGCAAGCTGATACAGAGGCTGCCCAGGCCATCAAGGACCCACTATCTGGGCAGGGGCAAACTGGATGAGCTGGCAGCTCTAAAAGAAAGCACCGGCTACAGCGTCGCTATCTTTGATGATGAGCTTTCGCCACTCCAGCAGCAAAACCTGGAGGAAGCCCTCCGGGTAAAGGTGATTGACCGGGTAGCTTTGATTCTAGACATCTTTGCCCGACGGGCCAGGACCCGAGAGGGGCAACTGCAAGTTGAGCTGGCCCAGCACCAGTACCTTTTACCGCGCCTTGCCGGGCAATGGCGGCATTTAGAGAGGTTGGGCGGGGGCATCGGCACCAGAGGCCCCGGGGAAACCCAGCTGGAGACCGATAGGCGCCTCATCCAGCGGAAGATACACCACCTGAAGGCGCAGATAGATGACATAAGGAAACACCGCCAGCTTTATCGTCAACAACGCCGGAAGAGCGGCATCCCCATAGTGGCCATAGTCGGCTATACCAACGCCGGCAAGAGCACCTTGCTCAATGCCTTAAGCCACGCCGATGTCTTTGTCGAGGACAAGCTGTTTGCCACCCTGGACCCGACCACCAGGCGGCTGACCCTGCCTGATAAAAGCGCCATTTTAGTTTCCGATACCGTTGGTTTTATCAGGAAACTGCCGCCGACCATCGTCAGCGCCTTTAAGGCAACCCTGGAAGAACTGGATGAAGCCAATTTGCTCCTCCATGTGGTCGATTTAACTTGTCATAACGCCTCAGCGCAGTGCCAGATTGTAGAGGATATCTTAGCTGAGCTTAATCTCATTGATAAGCCCCGGATTACGGCGCTGAATAAGCTCGATTTGCTGCTGGATGCTAGCCGGAGCTGGGATGAAGAGGCAGCCTTAAGTTACCTTTCCGGCCAAATTGAGGCTGAGGAGGGCACGGTGCTCATTTCGGCGGCTAAAGGGTGGGGGCTAGGCAAGCTCTTAGAGCTAATCAGCCATACTTTAAGCCGCACAATGCAGCCAGTCCGATTTTGACGCACTGAGAGCCAAATCTGGGCGTCTTTGGATTCTTCTGAGGGGTTTGATACCTTAGAAAAGCCTGTGGGCTTTGTTTCTTACGGCAACCAGCCTGCTTTTAGGGCCAGCACCCCCTTAAATAACCCCCGTATAGGAGTGAGTTTACATAATAGTATGAGAGAAACAATTATTATGGTATAAGGAGATATGAAAGCCGGTGGCTAGCACCTGTAATCCCAATGAATATCGGCTATCGTGTATAGAAATTACAGGTTCCGATCTCGTAAAGCAAGCTAATCGCGCTCAAAAGAAGCCTTACCTGCCACGCGACCCCTCCCCCCTTGAATAATGTGGGGCGCACTATATATGTTATGTAAGTAA